>CAVZNE010000024.1:0-4455 GCA_963776445.1 Terriglobales bacterium | reverse complement strand
AACCGTGATCTCTACGATACTCTCCAGATGAGGCTGAAGGAGGCTAGTGTCACGGCCGGACTATCTTCAGCGAACATCACGGTTGTTGACCGCGCAGAGGTTCCTTTCCTTCCGGTTGCGCCGCGGAAAACCGTGAGCCTATTGCTTGGGCTGTTCGGCGGGTTCCTTGGCGGATGCGTCCTTGCTTTCATGATCGAATCGATCGACGACAGACTGCAAACGTCGGAAGAAGTTGAGAGTGTGTCGATGTTGGCATCGCTCGCGACCATTCCGCACATTGCGGAAGAGCAGGGAGGCGGCAAAAGCGGCGGGAAGACAGGCGCCGCTACTGAGTCGAACCCACTCCGACACCAGTTGGTCGCCCTGCAGAATCCGAAATCAAATAGCGCTGAAGCATATCGGGGCTTACGCAGCTCCCTGTTGCTCTCTTCCATCGATAAGCCGCCGCGTGTGATTGTTGTAACCAGCGCCTTCCCTGGCGAGGGGAAGACAACCACAGCTGTGAACTGCGCGATCGTTCTTGCACAGCGCGGCGAGCGGGTATTGCTGGTGGATGCCGATCTTCGCCGGGGAAGTCTTGACCGCGTATTTGGCGTGACAGACCGAAGCTTTGGCCTATCGACCATTTTGACTCAACCGGGAGTCCACAGGGAGTTACCGGTTCCCCTGCCTGAACTGCCGACGCTCCATGTGTTGTCGACCGGGCCGCGGCCTCCCAATCCGGCTGAGATGCTTTCCTCCAAACGGATCGAGGAGCAACTGCATCAGTGGACGAAGGAGTTCGACCGGATTGTGCTGGACACTGCGCCGGTACTTGCGGTTTCCGATACTCAAGCTTTGTCTGTACTTGCGGACACGGTTGTGCTGGTTGCCCGTGCGGGCATGACCCGCAAGCGTGCGTTGATCCGCGCGCGCGATCTACTCTGGAGAATCAACGCGCCGATTGCCGGAGTAGTCGTGAACGATGTGGACATGCGGCTTGAGAACTTCTACACGTATCGCTACGGCATGTACGGTTACAACTATGGGTATGGATATTGGTATGGTTCACCGTACCCGGAGAAGGCCTACGGCTTTGAAGATGAGGAAAAGGAAAAGGGAGAATAATATGGCTAAGAAAGTTACCTTTGCGGCAGGAATATGTGCTCTTCTCCTGGCACAGACTGGAGCTGGGCTTGCCCAGCAACCCGAAAAATCCACGCCAACCTCGCCACCGATGAGCATCGGTCCGGTGGATCAGGTTGATGTGACCATGTTCGAATCCCCGGAGTTATCCGGCCACTTCCGGGTCGACGCGCAGGGTGATATAACACTTCCACTGCTTGGCCGGGTGCATGTGCAGGGCAAGACTGCGGAGGAAGTAGCGACAACGGTTGAGCGGCGCTATGTCGAGGCGGACATCCTGAAACAGGATAATGCACACGCGACAGTCTTTCTCGCGGAATATACGACGCAGAAGATCACTGTCAATGGGGAGGTAAAATCCCCGGGCATGCTTCCTGCTCTGGGCGTACGCATGCTGAATGAGGTGATCACTAGCGCTGGCGGGGAGCTGCCAACAGCTTCCTCTAATGTGGTTATCACCCGCAAAAGCGATCCGGGAAATCCAATCACGATCGAATACAACCCCTGGGCTCTTACCCCGGTGATCCCGCAGGTTCAGATATTTCCAGGCGATTCGATCTTGGTACCCAAGGCCGGTGTTGTTTATGTACTTGGCGATGTGGTTCGCTCAGGAGCCTACGTACTTGACGGCCGCCGTCCGCTGACGGTGGAGGTAGTTATGGGGATGGCTGGTGGCGGAGGACGCGGCGCTGCACTGAAGAAAGTACATCTCGTGCGAACTCTTGAAGGCGGCCAGAAGGAAGACGTAGTGCTTGCCGTAAATCAAATCTACAAGGGCAAGGCTCCAGACGTGGTACTGAAGGATGGAGACATTCTGTGGGTTCCCACGAGCACTGCAAAGCTTGCAACCGAACAGGGCATATCCTCAGCTCTTGGCATCGGCACGCAGATCGTTACCTATCGTTCTGCTCAATAGTGTGATGTATCTTCACTGAAGTTCATTCATAGGCGAGGCAGCCAAAACGCAGGTCATTCGACTCCTTTTGGCGCCCACCCACCTCAGCGAACACATATCGCCCGTTGGGGACCCCGGATTCGCGCCAAACTAGGTTCAGGGTGACAGTATTTCTGATGAGAACATTTGAGACATCACCCGAATGCGTGTTGACGTTCATCTTGATCGACATGCTTTAAAGTTAAGAAACTGCCACTTTGTAGATGCTGGCACGGGCACGTAAACTGCAGAGTCACTCTAGTGCTGCGATTGCGGGCTTTAGCCTGGCGGCTAGAGTGGGAATGTCCTCGATTCGACGTTTCATTGGCTTTGGCAGATCTGAAACCGATCTTACTGCAAAAATGTGTAGCCTGGAGTTGCGCACCTGGGAATATGGGTGGCCCCGAAGTTCTCCGCACGCAGAAAGAGAGGATCTGAATATGGCGCTAAACAAAACACCTGCATTTTCCAAATTTTATTATCAGGTTTGCTGCTACATCCTCTTTTTTGTAGCGGCGTCAGCCTCATTCAACGGCTATTTTGAGAAGTTTCACTTTATCGATTACGATCAATATGGTGCAAAGCAGGGAGTATCCACCTTCGAATCGATTATCGATGGAACAGCATGGCGGCCGTTTGTGTACAGGCAACTGCTTCCTACACTGGCGGACTGGATCGACCAAATGGTTCCGGAACATACCAAGGACAGTCTTTACGCGGCAAAGGACAATGGCGGAAGGTTGATCCGCACACGCCTTATCGATTCAACGGTCATGAACGACCGCGATTACTTCTTTCGTTATCTGATTGTCTATTGTATGGTGTTCCTGTTCGCATGGATTGCAGTGCAAGCCAGTTATAAGTTATGCAAGGCCGTGGGTATGTCTGCCGTCGTAGCGGCTTTTTCAGCTATCTCTTTTATCTTGCTGATTCCCTATATGGAGAATGTGGGAGGATATTTCTGGGATTACCCGGAACTGGCATTTTTCATGCTTGCGGCCTGGATGGCGGTCAAGTTCGATTGGTGGTGGCTGATCCCATTGACCGCAATAGCCACATGGAACAAGGAGAGCTTCCTCCTATTCATCCCCACGCTTTATCCGTTGCTTCGCCTACGGACTTCCCGGAAAAGCGCGCTGGCCGGAACAGCGGTACTAGGGTTGACCAGCGCAGCAGTTTATGAATCTCTCCGCCTCCGGTATCATGGCAATCCTGGCGGAACGGTATTCTTGCAACTGAACGAACAAGTCCACTCTCTTCCGAACCTCCTTATGATATGGCATAACTCTGAAAAAGCATACGGTATCACCCTTCCTCGAACTGAGAACATTGTTTGGCTGGCTTTTATGGTGTGTACAGTCTATCTAGGTTGGCGCTATCTCCCGCGTGCGTTCCAACGCCACGCCCAGATTGCCGCCATCATCAATATTCCGTTGTATATTCTGTTTTGCCATCCCGGCGAGATGCGGGACCTGAGCATGTTGTATATAACTCTCTTCCTCTTGGTGGCGGTCCATCTGAACCGATGGATTGGGGTGCAAGGCAAGGCGGGAATCGAAGTTCACGCGTGAGAAATTATCGTTTTTAAAGCATTGACTATCACCGCGGAAACTTAACGACTACGCGGGGGGCCAACTCCCGATTCATGCTTAACCGCCAGACGCGCAAGTGCGCACGAAGATACCCAACGCGAGCCAATATATGACGAGTGAAGGCAGACCGCTTACCGTTTCAATTTGCATCGGAACCTTCAATCAATCCCAGTACCTCGGCGATTCGATTGAGTCGGCGCTTGCGCAGACGTATCCCATTCAGGGAATCTGGGTCTCCGACGATGCAAGTTCCGACGATACGGAGCAGGTCATGGGTTCGATCTGCAGGCGTTCGTCCATCGTCCACTATTACAAGCAGCCCGTGAATCTCGGCCTGTCCGCAAATCTCAGTTGGGTTCTCGCGCAACCCAAAACAGATCTCGTCGTGCGCCTGGATTCGGACGATCGTCTCGAGCCTGAATATGTTGCGGTCCTGGCTTCCCTGATGGCGCGATATCCCGCAGCAGGTTTTGCGCACTCCGACGTTTTCGAAATGAATGGAAGCGGGGAGCGCAATCGCGTGCGGCGTCTGAGCAGGTTCACGGAGTTCGAGCCCGCGGACGAAGCGCTGCGCGGCAGCGCATCGGGGTTTCGCGTAGCAGCCAACTGTCTGCTGTTTCGATCTTCGGCTCTGGCACAGGCCCAATATTACCTGCCTACGGCGAGCTGGAGCGCGGGCGAGGACTGGAGCCTCTGTATCCGACTTGCTGCCAATGGGTGGGGAAATGTGTATGCTCCGCGGCCACTTACGAACTATCGGCAATGGGACGATATCTTGAACACGCGCGCGTCTCGGACCATGGG
>CAVZNE010000023.1:0-11652 GCA_963776445.1 Terriglobales bacterium | reverse complement strand
GGCGCGAAGCCCGCGACGCGACTGCAGGAGCGGGCGCGGGAGGCGCGCTACGCCCTGCTCGCCGGCTGCGCGGCCGAGATCGACCCGGACTGCGCCGTCGTCACGGCCCACCACGCCGACGACCAAGCGGAGACCATTCTCTTCAGGCTGTGCCGGGGAAGCGGAATCGCTGGGCTTAGCGGCATGTCCCCCGTCTCCACGCTTGACGGGCTGAAGCTGCTGCGCCCGCTTCTGGATACGCCCAAAGCGGCCCTCGAGGGCATCTGCGTGGAGGCCGGCCTAGCATGGCCCGCATCTTCCAGATTTCCATGCATGGCCTGGTTTCAACCTTCCAGAGCCTGTTCACCAACAAGGACAAGCAGGCCAGGAAGAAGGTCTCCGCGCTCCCCGCGGTAACCTCCGCGTTGATCTTCGCTTTAGCGGTGGCTCTGATGGGTTCCGCGCACAGCGTGCAGGCGCAGCAGCAGGGCTTTGCCGGGGCTTTGCAAAGCGGCGTCCCGGAAAAGCCGGTCGTGGTTCCTCCGGGGCAGTTCCGCGACACCTTCAGCCTCAATGACGCGGGCTCGCCGCAAATCGAACTGCACGGCATCGACAGCAGCCACACTATCTTTTTCACGCTGCCCCAGACCCACGTGGTCCGGACGGCCAAAATCCACGTCTTCTACGCCTTTTCTCCCAGCCTGCTGCCCCAGCTCAGCCACATCAAGCTGATCATGAACGGAACGCTGTTCGCCACCATCCAGCCCACACCGGGCCAGATCGGCGGTTCGAACAGCCAGGATGCCGATGCGGAGTTCACCATTCCGCCCGAGCTGCTGGTGCACAACAACGCTCTCACCATCCAGTTCATCGGCCACTACACCATGGTTTGCGAGGACCCCGCCAACACCACGCTGTGGTCCCGCGTGCATCGCAACACGTTCCTCGACATTCAGGGCGATCTGCTGCCCCTGGCCGACGATCTGAAGCAGTTGCCCATGCCGTTCCTCGACCCCGCGGTCGTTCAGCCCCTCAGCATTCCCGTCGTCTTCGCCTCGACGCCTTCGTTCAAGGCCATTCAGTCCGCCGGTATCGTCACCAGCTACTTCGGCATGATTTCGGAGAACAGGCCGGTTCGCTTTCCGGTGCGCATCGGGCAAATACCCCAGGGCAATGCGATCGTCATCTCCGATAATTCATCCAATCTGCCGCCCGGACTGAATCTGCCAGCCGTCTCCTCGCCCACCGTGGCCATGCGCACCAACCCCAACGACCCCTACAGCAAGATATTGGTCGTGGCCGGCGGAGACTCGGACCAGCTATTGATGGCCGCGCAGGCCGTGGCGCTGCATACCGACCTGTTGCAGGGAGCGCAGACCAGCATCACCAGCCTCAAGCTGCCGGCTCCGCAACTGCCCGATGGAGCGCCCCGCTGGGCGCGCACCGACCAGACCATCGCGCTGTGGGATTACGCGACCGCCGACCAGTTGCAGGGAGATGGATCGGCTCCCTTGTTCGTCTACTTCCGCATTGCGCCGGATATCTTCTACTCGGAACGGCCCAATGCCGTCCTCCGGCTGGCGTACCGGTACAATTCGATTCCCATCGGTCCCATTTCCAGCATGCAGGTGCGCATCAACAATGCGTTCCTGGGCTCGGTTCCGCTCGTGCCCGGCCAGGAAGCCTCACGCCGGATGCAGACCGACGTTCCGGTGCCGGTGGTTAACCTGCGCCCGTTCTCCAATTCGCTCTCCTTCGACTTCACCTTTCAGTTGCTCAAAAAGGGCGGCTGCCAGGACACCACGCCCATCAACATGCAGGCTGCCATCCTGCGTGATACGTACCTCGATCTCCGCGGCTATCCGCATTACGCTCCGCTGCCCAATCTGGAGACATTCGCCAACGCCGGCTTCCCGTTTACGCGGCTTGCCGACCTGGGCGAGACCGTGGTTGTGCTGCCTGCCACGCCGACCGAGCAGGAGATTGAAACCTTTGTCACATTGATGGGGCACTTCGGCCGCCAGACCGGTTTCCCGGTGTTGCGGGTTACCGTGGCCGGTCCCGATGCCTTGCAGCAGGGCGCCAAAACCGACTTCCTCGTCCTCGGCGTGGGCGACGACCAGCCCGGCTTCGACAAACTGTCTGGCAGCCTGCCCGTTGCCCTGCGCAGCGGCCAGATCCAGGTGCGCGATACACAGGGCTTCTTTGCCCCGCTGCATCACGCCTGGTGGAAGCTGAAATCCGATGAGCACTCCGAATCCGGCGATCTGACGGCAGGCGGCGCTCCCGATGCCGTGATCGAGGGTATCCACTCTCCGTTGGACCCCGGAGGCAATCGCAGCATCGTCGCCATTCACCTGCGCGACGCCAGTAGCTTTGAGCCGTTCATGGCGAACTTCCTCAAGGTGCAACAGGCCAGCGACATCTCCGGCTCGGTCTCGGTTCTTCATGGCGCACAGTTCCAGTCGTTCCGCATCGGCGCCGAGGTCTATCATGTGGGCGTGCTGCCATGGTGGACGCGGTTGACGCTGTGGTTCATGGAAGTTCCTTGGCTGGCTGCGGTTGTGGTCATCCTGCTGGCCTTTTTGCTGGCCATCTGGACCAGGCAATGGTTGCGCCAAAAGGCCAGGGCGCGCCTGAAGATGCTCGACGACTAGAGCTACGTACGAATCTGCGCAATGTTGCGTAGGGTGGCTCTTTCTTTTGCGAAGGAGCCATCCGGTTTTTGGCTTCAACCCCTTTCCGGAAAGCGCCGCAGGACGATTCTCATCCGGCTGCGTACCTCGGAAAGCCGCTAACTGAATCTTGTTGGAGAAGTGCTGCAATGGGTCTTTGGATATCCCGGCTTGGGAAGCATCTGCTGGTGGTGGTTTCTCTGTTGATGCTCTCCGCTACCGGAGGCTGCAAGCAGAGTCCATGGACGCTCTGGGACTCCTATTCCGCTCGCTTTATCGATACGCAGGGCCGGGTCATCGATCCCCAGGGAGGAGCGCGCACCACCTCGGAAGGCCAGGCTTATGCGATGTTCTTTGCGCTGGTTGACAATGACCGCGCCTGCTTCGATCGCGTACTGACCTGGACCCAGGCCAACCTGGCCAACGGCGACCTGCAGGCCCACCTGCCGGCATGGGAGTGGGGAAAAACCAAAGACGGCGAATGGAAGACGCTGGATCCGAACCCTGCCGCCGATGCGGACGTGTGGATGGCCTACACCCTGGTTGAAGCCGGGCGTCTGTGGAAGTACCCCATCTATACGAATATCGGCCGCCAGATGATGGCCCAGATCGCCAGCCGCGAGGTGGCCAATTTGCCCGGTTTTGGCCTCATGCTTATGCCTGGCCCCGTCGGCTTTCAGCATGATCGCACCTGGACATTGAATCCCAGCTATTTGCCCCTGTTCATTTTTGAGCGCTTGGCCGTCGTGGATCCAGCGGGACCCTGGCGCCAGATTTCCTACGGCATTCCGCGCCTGCTGCAACAGAGCGCCCGCCACGGGTTTGCCATGGATTGGGTGAATTATGTTCCCGGCGACGGCTTTTATCCCGCCCAGTCGCACGCTGACAAGGATGCCCCGCCGGCCATGGGCTCCTATGACGCCATTCGCGTCTATCTCTGGGCGGGCATGCTCGATGGCGGCGGTAAAACACGGTCTGACCTGCTCAACGCCGTTCCCGCCATGAGTGCATACCTTGGCAATCATGGTGCCCCCCCAGAAAAGGTAAGCGACCAGGGCATTCCTTTGGAGCAAGATGGACCTGTGGGGTTTTCTGCGGCCGTGTTGCCGTACTTGAGGGCTTTCCCCAATCTTGAAAAGCCGGGCGCGCAGCAATTGATTCGCATGAGCGCGCAGCGGGATGCGGCTTCGGGATTGTACGGAAAGGACTTGGCGTATTACGATCAAAACCTTGCCCTGTTCGCAACGGGCTATTTGGATGGTAGATTCAGGTTCGGCTCAGGCGGGGAACTGAAAGTGGAATGGACGCGCTCATGAGGGTTGGCTACGGAGCTTGGAGAAAGACTTGGATCGTTGTGGGCTGCTTGTTGCTGGCGCTCCAGATGGGCCTTGCTCAAAAGAAGCCGGCGCCCGCGTCCCCCGACAATACACGCATGATCCTGGTCGAAAAGGCCCGTGCTTTGGAGTCGCGCGGGCGGCCAGACATGGCCATCCAGCTATGGCAGCAGATCCTTCTCTCCGATCCCAAAAACGCGGATGCCTTGGCCGGCATGGCCAAGGACTACAAGCTGATCGGCTCCGCCGACAAATCCAATGAAGTGCTGGAGCGACTCAAGAAGGTTAACCCCAGCGACCCGAACATCGGCAGAATCGCCGGGATGAGCAGCTCCCGCGCGCAGAGCGACCAGCTTCGCCAGGCGGGTGAGTTGGCCCGCCAGGGCAAGACGGAAGACGCCATGCGCATCTACCGCGAGCTGTACGGCGACCACCCGCCCGATGGCGACGTCGCGCTGGCCTACTATCAGACGCTGTACGGCACGCCCAGCGGCAAGGAAACGGCCATTGCAGCCATGCGCGCGCTGGAGCAGCGCAATCCCGGCGACACGCGCTTTGCGGTCGAACTGGGCATCATGCTCACCTACGATCTCAAGACCCGCGCCGAGGGCATTCGCATCCTTCAGGCGCACCCCAAGGATTCCAATGCCCAGACCGCGCTGCGTCAGGCACTCGTCTGGGATGCTGCCAATCCATCCTCGGCCGCGCAGTTGCGCCAGTATCTCAAGGAGCATCCTCAGGACACGGAACTGTCAGGCCGCCTGAAGGAAGACGAATACAAGCTCGCCCAGATGAACTCCGGCATTGCGCGCACCCCCGAGGAACGCGCCGCTTTTGCGGCCCTCAACGCGCACAAGTTGGAAGATGCTCAGGCGCGCTTCAACGCGATTCTCGAAAAAGAGCCGGATAACGCGCGCATCCAGGCGGGCATGGGCTTCCTGCGCATGCAGGAGAACAACTTCGGCGGCGCGATCAGTTATCTGACCCAGGCCGAGCAGAACGGCTACAAAGTCGCTGCCGTCGAGAAGGCGCTGTCCGATTCGCGCTTCTGGTACACCATGGGCGAGGCCTCGCAGGCCTTTGACGAGAATCAGCTTGAAGTGGCCAAGGCCAAGTATCAGGCCGCTCTCGCCATGCGTCCCCGCAGCCAGGAGGCCCTCAACGGGCTGGCCGGGCTGCTGACCAAAGAACAGCAATATACCGCTGCCGCTGGAGTCTACGAGCAGTTGCTCAAGGTGCAGCCCGGCAACGCCGCGGCGTGGCGCGGCCTTTTCCTGGCCTACGCGCGCGATGGTCAGAACCAGAAGGCCATCGCTGTCTCCAACCGCTTCCCCGGCGCGGTCAAAGCCGCCATGTTCAAGGACCCGGAGTATCTGCGTACCCTGGCCACCATCTATCACGCCGAGAACCGCCCCGCCGATGCCCAGAGAGCTCTGGCGCAGGCCCTGGCGCTTCCGTTCCCCGAGAATGGCGCTAACCTCAAGGCGGATACCCGTCTGCAATACGCCGGCATTCTGATGGAAGCCAAGCGCTTCGATCAGGCCGCCGAGCTGTACACGCAGATTCTCGGCGAGGATACCGGCAATCTCTCCGCCTGGATGGGCCTGGTCAGCGCCCATCACGAACTCACCCAGGACAACCTGGCCGTGGCCGACGTGGAGAAGATGCCGCCCGCCGCGTATGAGGCGGCGCTCTCCGACCCCGGCTTCCTGTCCATGCTGGGCTCTATCTACCAGCAGGCTAACCAGTTCGACGTGGCCCAGGGACTCCTGGAGCGCTCCGCCAAGCTGCAGATCGCAGCCGGAGGCCAGCCCTCCATTCCCCTCCAGTTACAGATGGCCGCTATCGATCTTCAGCGCAACAACACGGCCCAGGCCTACGCCATCTACCACGAGATCCTGCTGGCGCATCCCGATCGCGCCGACGCATGGAAAGGCCTGATTTCCACTCTGCTGGTGACCAACCGCAACTCCGAGGCGCTGGCCGAGATTGCCCTCATTCCGGCCCAGGTGCGCAGGCAGCTCGAATCCGACATCGATTTTGTGCAGAGCGAGGCCAGCCTGTACGCAGCCTCCGGAGACATTGCTCACGCCGTCGAATACATGACCCGCGTGCAGGCCCACTACAACCAGCTCAAGACCCAGCCTCCCGCCAGCGTTGAAATACAGAACGCGTGGCTGCTGTTCAACACCAAGAACGACCGGGCCCTTTATCCGGCCCTCATGCGCCTGGGAGGCCGGCAGGATTTGACCGCTGCGCAGCGCGAGGCGGTTCAGACCATCTGGGCAAACTGGAGCGTGCGCCGCGCGTCAACCGCCATGGACAACGGCAATCTGCAGCGCGCCTCTGACATACTGGACGCCGCATCGCAGGCCTTTCCTGACAATATGGACGTGCGCAAGGCGGTGGCTGGCGGGTACGTCAAGGTCGGCCGCGCCAAGGAGTCGCTGGCCCTATACAAGACCATCCCCATGCAGGACGCGACCGCAGGCGATTTCCAGGGAGCCATCGGCGCGGCCCTTTCTGCCAATGACAAGGGCCAGGCCGAGATTTGGCTCCGCCAGGGCCTGGAACGCTTTCCCCGCGACCCCGCGATCCTGTCGCTGGCCGCCCGTTATGAGCAGGCCCGCGGCGACAATCAGCGCGCTTCCGATTTCTGGCGCGCCTCGCTGGCCGCCATGCCCCGCACATCGCCTGCCGACCGGCTGGCCCACACGCTGGTCTATCCCGATCAGGACATGAAGACCCGCAAAGCAGTCACAGCCGCTGACTTGCAGCACCTTCTCGATCCCAACTACGAGCCGTTTGCCAAGACCACCAAGGTGGCTCCTTTGCCGGCCTATGGCGCCGACCCTTATGCCGGTGGCGCTCCGGTAATTTTGAATCAGCCGCAGCAGAATCAGATGAACTATGCGGCTCCGGCAACTCAGGTTCCGACCTACGCGCCGGCTGCCAATACTTCCGCTGCCGTGGTCCCCATGACTCAGGCCCCCAGTCAGCAGTACCTGGCCAGCCAGAGCCCCACGCAGATCGCGCCTGATACACAGCCAGTACCGACCGGCCGCACCAAAGGCAAGTCCAGAAAGTCTGCCAACCAGTCTTTCGAGGGCAGGATGAACCTGCCGGCCAGCCAGCAGGCCCCCGTCGTAGGAACCCAGGCGCAACTTGCCCAGGCTCTCTCGCCTGATCTGCCCGAGGGCCAGCAGGCGTACGCCACTGTCCAGCTCTCTCCCGCCGCCGACGCCTGGAAGGGCCTGATCTTCTCCTTGCTGGCCAACCACCGTACCACAGAGGCGTTCCAGGAGATTGCCAAAATTCCCGCGGATTTGCGCCGGCAACTGGAAGCGGACGTCGAGTTCGAGCTGGGCGAAGCCAACCTGTACCTCGCCAGCAACGATGTGCCCCACGCCACCGAGTACATCAACCGCGTGGAGAATTACTACCTGCTGCGCAGGGCCTCGGCGCCCTCCGGCATTGAGATTCAGCACGCATGGCTCCTCTTCAACACGGGCAATGAACGCGCCCTCTATCCTCTGCTGCTGCGCCTTGAAGCCCGTCAAGACCTGACTGCCGCTCAACGCGACGATGTTCAGTCCATCTGGGGCAACTGGAGCCTGCGCCGCGCTACAGCCGCGGCAGAAGCTGGGAATAACCAGCGCGCCATGGACATCCTCGAGGCCGCCGCCCAGGAATATCCCAACAATCTGAGTGTCCGCAAGGCCGTGGCAGGTGGCTATGCCAGGGTTGGCAGAGGCCCTGAAGCGCTGGAAATCTTCAAGTCCATCTCTCTTGACGATGCAACGGCGGCCGAGATGCAGGGCGCTGTCGGCGCGGCGATGGCCGCCAAGGACATGGCCCTGGCCGAGACTTGGCTGCGCCAGGCGCTGGCCCGTTTCCCGTCCGATCCCGGTGTTCTTGCAGCAGCTGCGCGTTTTGAGCTGGCCCGCGGCAATAGCCAGCGCGCCTCTGACTTCTGGCGCGCCTCCATTGCCGCCATGCCGCCGGGTTCCCATGTCCAGAGGCTGAGCACGGATCAGGAGCATGTTGCGGGCGCAGGCGTGGAGCGGCGCACTATGGCGCCCGGAGACCTGAAGCGCTTG
This sequence comes from Terriglobales bacterium, assembly GCA_963776445.1. Taxonomy (GTDB): domain Bacteria; phylum Acidobacteriota; class Terriglobia; order Terriglobales; family Acidobacteriaceae; genus Telmatobacter. Next base: position 3,564 of record CAVZNE010000023.1, on the reverse strand, counting down.
CTCGATCCCGGCCTGCAGACGCCTGGAAGTACGGGTGCGTTGCCGACTTATCCTGTCACCGGCCCCTATAGCGGAAGCGCCTCGCAAGGCGTGAGCCAGACGTATGCGCAACCGAATCAGCGATACACCGCTCCCTCCGGCGCAAGCCTGCCGCTGCCTTCTATCCCGCTGCCCAATCCTCCCGCGGCCGGAGGGCAGGGAACGGCGCCCAACAACGGCGCGCCCATCTACATTCCGCAAAGCGGCGTGCAGGGAGTGGGACCCAGCCAGCCGGTCTTTATCGAGCAGAGCGCCACCCAGCCCGCCACCATCAAGCAGGCTACCAGCAAATCCGCAACCGGCAAACAGGCGCACAACGCCGCCCGGACTCGAAGCTCATCGAGCCAGTCAGGTTATTCGGGCACCATGAATCTGCCGGCCGCCGAAGAAACCATCAATTCGACCGACCCCGCATACTCTGCCCCATCGCAGTCGGCCCCTGCCTGGACGCCCCAGGCAAGCCTGCCTCGCCGCGACGCCAATCCGGCAGCAGGTTTGCGGATTACCTCTCAGCCCATGGATGCCGTGGCCGCCAATGCGCAGGCCCTGTTTGCCGATCAGACCGATGGGCAGCTTACGCAGGGGTCCGCGACTGCCATCCACGCGTTGCCCAATGTTCTTGATCGGACTGCGGCCAATCCGAGACCGGCGCCAGACCGCGCCACCCAGTACTCCATGGCGCAATACACTCCCTCCGCTCAGGAGGCGGCTACCGGCGCTTATTCCGCGCAAAGGCAGCAGGCCGCCCAGCAGGCGCAGGCGGCACAGCAGCCGGTCCAGCAACAGGTTGAGCAGCCAACAGCCACACTTCCAAAGCCGAAAAAAGTCAAAAAGTCCGCTGCGCGCCGCCAGACTGTTCCGACTTTGGGTGAGACCCCAGCCGTACAGCCCTATCAGCAGCAGACCTATCCGCAACAGGCGCCTCAGCAACAGGTCTACCAGCAACCTGATCAGCTCCCCGACATGTCGGGAACCACAACCTCGCCCGCTACCTCGACGACCGGCCTCTCCGACGAGGAATTGCAGCAGCGCAACCTGCCTCCCTTGCGCGGACCCTGGGTGCGCGTGCAGCGAGAGCCGCGCGTCGTCAGCCCCCGCGATGAGGCCGAAATGCAGTTGCGCTCCATCGAGAGCGGATACAGCCCCTGGGTAGGCGGCTCCGGGCTCCTCAGCTACCGCAGCGGCGACCTCGGCTATGACCACCTGTCCACCCTGGAGGCGCCGTTCGAAGTGTCCATGCCCCTCGGCTATGGAGCACGGCTCACCATCGTTGCCAAACCAGTATTTCTTGACTCCGGGCAGGCTGACGGTACCAGTGTCATCAACGTACAGGAATCCACTACCTCCGGCACCACCCTGGTCCAGATTCCGCAGCCGCTGGGCACGGATACCAACACTTCTACGACGACCACCGCAACCTCGACCTCCGGTAGTGTCCCGGCGCAGCAGAACGCCGTCGGCGTCGGCGGTGAGGTGCAGTTGGCCTTTCCGCATATGGCTTTGGCGGGCGGCTACACGCCCTCCGGCTTCCTGGTGGCTACTTTCACAGGCCGCTTCATGTGGAAGCCGGGCAATGGGCCTTTCACCTTCAACTTCTCCCGCGACCCGGTCAAGGACACGCAGCTCTCCTATGCCGGCTTGCGCGACCCCAGCGGAAACACGCTGGGCAATCTCGGCCAGATTTGGGGCGGTATCGTAGCCGACCAGGGCCAGGTGCAGTATGCCCATGGCGACGCCATGTCCGGCTTCTACCTGGGCGGTGGCGGCCAGTACCTTGATGGCTACATGGTCCAGACCAACACGCGCATGGACGGTTCGGGAGGCGCGTACTGGCGTTTGCTGACCTCGCCGGAAAACGGCAATTTGAGCATCGGCGTCAACTTCTTCGGCATGCACTATGCCCACAACCAGGACGCCTTTACCCACGGCATGGGCGGCTACTTCAGTCCCCAGGCTTACTTCCTGGCCAATGTTCCCTTCACCTGGGCAGGCCACTCCGGAACCCGCTGGCACTACACCGTTCTGGGCAGCATCGGCGTGCAGGCCTTCCAGCAGGACCTCACGCCGCTCTGGCCCCTGGCGGTGGACAAGGCGCTTGAGACGGCCATGAACAATGCCATGCTGCCGGCCAAAACCAGCGTGGGCCCCAACTACGATCTGCGCGCCCAGGCTGCCTACCAGATCAGCCCGCACTGGTTTGCCGGAGGGTTTTTCGGTGCCAACAACTCCCGCAACTACTCCAGCGTGAATACCGGCTTCTACGTGCGCTACCTGTTCCGCGCGCAGCCGTCCACTGTGGCCGGTCCCACCGGAGCATTCCCCACCGATGGCCTGCGCCCCTTCACGGTGCCATAGACTTCAGCCGTCAAGAATGCAAAAAGGGGAAGAGATGCCAGCATCTCTTCCCCTTTTTGCGTTGGATATTGTCGCCAGCGACAACCCGGCGAGCGGACCTTGGCGAGCAGGGAATGCCCGTGCTCAGCCGCGGCGCAGCGGCTTTTGCATCGGGACAACCTGCACGGTGGCGTCGCGCACCTCGGAGAGGAAGCGGTTGATCACCGAGCCGTGCAGAAAAACGTCCAGGCGGGAGCGGATCGACTGGCCGAACACCACGTGGGAGATGTTCTCCTGCTGAGCAAAGCGGACCAGAGCATCGGAGACATTGCGGTCGGAGAGCGAAACCACTTTGGCGCCCAGATCCTTGGCCATGCGGCGGTACTCCTCCAGGCGATGAAAGGCTTCGGGGTCGCCGTGTCCCTTGTCGTCGTCCGGACGCGTCACGTAGACGGCGTACCAGTTTGTGGCAAGCCGGCCGGCCACGCGTGCGCCCACGCGAAGCAGCCGCTCGGTGCCGGGCCGGGTGCTCAGGCACACCATCACTTTCTCGGGGATTGGCGCTTGTTCCAGTCCCTGGGTGCGGCGGTATTCGGAGGCCCGGCTGCCCACCTGTTCGGCGGTCGTGCGCAAGGATAGCTCGCGCAGCATGTTCAGGTTGCCCTTGCGGAAGAAGTTGGCCAGCGACTGCTCCACCTTCTCCGCGGCGTAGATCTTGCCCTGGCGCAGACGCGACCGCAACTCGTCCACGGTGATGTCGATGTTGACCACCTCGTCGGCGCGTTGCCGCTGCTGAAGGCGCGGCCGGATACGCAGCCGGTCGAAGTCGCAACCACGTCCGTTTCCTGAAGTGTGCGAGAAAAACTTGAGAAGGCCGGCGGGAAACTGCCGGCCTTTTTTTGTGTCCCGAAGCGGAGCAACCTTGGTGATCTTTCTTCCATAGGTTATCCGCGAGCCTGGCTCTTCCATTTCGGCTCAATCTCCTCCATACTCGTCCTTGCCGTGGCGAAACGCAAGCCAGCCCCGTTCCCTCTACCAAAGCAGTCAAGGCCAACGCCCGCGCACGCGTCGGCCAGCCCAAACCCGCGCGCGTGCTCTCCACCGAGCCCCGCACCGGCCGCGCCGCCAAACATAAGCCCAAACTCGAACAGATGATTCGTCAGGAAGATTAACGTCAGGTAGATTAGAGCC
>CAVZNE010000022.1:0-9509 GCA_963776445.1 Terriglobales bacterium | reverse complement strand
CAACAACGCGCTGGCGCAAACCGCCCAGGCCAACGTGAATTGCCGCATCTTTCCGGGCCACTCGCCGGAGGAGATTCGCCACCAATTGATTGAAATCCTGGGCGACAGCAAGCTCACGGTGAAGTACGTTTCCGACGCGGGCGACGTGGCCGACACCGCGCCGGAGCGCAAGGCGATTGCTCCGCCCGCGCCCATCAAGGAAGTGTTTGAGCCGCTGACGCGGATCACCCAGGCTATTTGGCCGGGAACGCCGGTGACGCCGGTGATGGAAAACGGGGCCAGCGACTCCATCTACTTTGCGATGGCGGGGATTCCCTGCTACGGCTACTCGGCCATTGCCCTGGAACGCGACGACGACCGCGCCCACGGACAGGACGAGCGGCTGCCGGTGGAGTCCTATTGGAAGTCGCTGGATTTCTTCTATTCGTTTGCCAAAGAGGTAGGGAAAAGCAGGGAATAGGGAGTAGGGAACAGGGAACAGGCGCCTGGCGCGTCTATATAAGTGGAAGCGGAAAGCAGCAGGAAATGAGGCAATGCGCATGAAGAATCTGGGAATGGCAATTGGAATGGCTGCCGCGACGCTGTGGATGGCGACGCCGGCGTTTCCGCAGGGGGACGTTCATGCGGGCCGCGGACAGGCGGTGGTGACGGTGATGCCCAAGCATCACAGCGAGTTGTCGCCCAACTTGACGCAGCGGGATTTGAGCCTCAAGGTGAGCGGGAAAGAGTCCACCGTGACCGGCTGGCTGCCGTTGCGCGGCGCGGACGACAAGCTGGAACTGGTGCTGCTGATCGACAACTCGGCGCGCGATCTGGGCCGCCAATTCGACGAGATCAGGAGTTTTATCCAGGCCTTGCCCCCGCATACCAAAATTGCCATCGGATATATGCAGAACGGCAGCGCGGTTTTCTCCCGTCCGTTTTCCGCGGATCATGCGGAGGTATTGCAGGCTCTTCATATGCCCAGCGGTTCAGCCGGCGCCAGCGCCAGCCCCTACTTCTGCCTCTCCGACCTGGCCAAACATTGGCCCTCCGGTGCCCCTGGGGCGCGGCACGAAGTGGTGATGGTGACCGACGGCAGAGATCCCTACACCGAGCGCTACGATCCCGACAACATCTATGTGCAGGCCGCCATCAGGGATTCAGTGCGCGCGGGACTGGTGGTTTATTCGCTCTACTGGAGCAGATGGAACAACGACGTCAACTTCACCGAAGGGGCGAACAGCGGCCAGAACTACCTGTCTGCGGTGACGCAGGCCACCGGCGGCAACAGCTACGGGTTCGGGACCAGCAACCCGGTTTCATTTCAGCCGTATTTTGAGGATATTTCCCGGCGGCTGGATAATCAGTACAGGCTCAGTTTTTCCGCTCGCCTGGACGGCAAGCCAGTGGTCGATAGCCTCAAGCTGAAGAACGGCGGCATGGCGGCGGACATCACGGCTCCGGAACAGGTGTTTGTAGCGCGGGCGGGCGCGCTGGCTCAATAAGGAAATCCAGCGACGCATGCCCCTCTTACGCGGCGCGCAGAGCCAAATGCTTCAAGCAGCGAAGGTTCGCGCTTACCGAGCCCATACATGAGAGAACAGAAGCCCCAAGCCTCGATAGCGAGACTTGGGGCTTTGTGGTACCGGGCGATGCCGCTTAGTTGGCCGGTGCGGCGGCCGGAGCAGGCTGCTCCTTGGCCATGGAGCGGAGGTAATAAATCAGGGCCCAGACTTCGTCGTCTTTGGCGCGGCCTTCCGCTTCGGCTGGCATCTTGTCCTTGCCGTTGCGAATTATGGCGAACAGGTCCTTGTCCGTTTTGGAAGCCAGGGACTTCGGGTCCGTCCAATCGTTGAGCTTCAACTGCATATCCTTGGCGAGATCGGTCTTGCCGTCTCCGTTGGCTCCGTGGCACAACGCACAGTCAAATCCATAAAGCTCTTTGGCCCGCGCTAATGCCGGGGCGGTGGGCTTCGCTGTCTTGGCGGCAGAGGGAGCGGGCGCCGGTGCAGCTTCCTGGGGCATGCGCCCAGAACTGGGCGTGGGTGTGATTGCAAGGAGTAGAACTGCGGGAAGGAGCAAAAAGGACTTCGACATGGCCGTCTCCTGAGTTGCATGTGTCAGAAATTGGCATCGTGCAGCCTGTTAAAGAATCTTCGCCCCAAATTATAAGCCCGATTGCCGACAGGAGGCTTAATCGATTTGCCGGATTGGGGTTAAGACTCAGTTTCATTCCGGGGACGCGAACCTCTGCTTGCCCATTCCAGAAATAGGAGACCGGCATGACTGATAAACTGGAAAAACATGATTCTCCCGTTCGTCCGCGACCTCTTCGCGGAGCTGGAGCACTCTTCCGGGTTTGAGCGCGTACGAAGGCATCTGAGCCTGGGTACGGGGCGCAGGCGTGTGTCCGGGCTGACCAAGACGGCGCGGGCGCTCTATATCCCGCTGATGGCGCGGGCCGCCAAGCAGACAGTGATTGTGGTGGTGGCCGACAACAAGGCCGCCGAGGCGCTGGAGCCGATGCTGCGGGCGGGCTGCGAGCTGACCGGCGCTGTGGACCCGGCGCGCGTCGTCCGGCTGCCGGCTCACGATGTGCTTCCTTTTGAAAATCTCTCGCCGCACCCCGATATTCAGGAACAGCGGGCGGCCGCGCTGTGGAAGCTGGCCACCGGAGCGGTTTCGATTTTGATTGCGCCGGTGGAAGCGGCGGCGCTGCGGCTGTTTGACCGCGACTACTACGCCGGGTTGGCGGTCACCCTGAAGCGTGGCGAAGAAATCGATATCGAGTTGCTGACCGGGCATCTGGCCAGCGTGGGCTATACGCAGGTGGACCTGGTGGAGATGCCGGGACAGTTCACGCGGCGTGGCGGAATTCTGGACGTGTACTCGCCGGAAGCGGATCGGCCGGCGCGCATCGAGTTTTTCGGCGACGAGATTGAGACCCTGCGCACCTTTGATCCGGAGACGCAGCGCTCGCTGGCCAAGATGGACGAGACCGAACTTGCGCCTCTGACCGAGACGCCGGTGACCGAGCGCCTGCTGGCTGCCGTGCATGGACGGCTGAACCGCCAGCGCGTGGAAGGCGAAGACGAAGAGATGGCCGCCGAGATGGCGTCTGCCGGCGGCGTGAGCGTGTTTCCGGGGTGGGAGTTTTTCTCGGCAGTGGCCGGGGCGGAAAAGTCTCTGCTGACGCTTTGCCCCAAGTGCGCGCTGTTTATTGAAGAGCCGGCCATGGTGCGCAACCAGATCGAGCGCTGGTGGAACAAAGTTGAGCAGCGCCATGAGCGCTCGGCCATGGGCTCGCTGATTACACCCGAAGATATTTATGTGCGGCCCGAGTTGTTGCAGGGCATGCTCGACCGGCACATGGGCCTGGACCTGGATCAGTTGGGCGTGGTGGACGTGCTGGATGTGGACAACACGCTGGGCGAGATTGAGCTGAACACGCGGCCCACGGCCCGCTTCCACGGATCGATTCCGGCGCTGACCGAGCAGATAAAGAGCTTGATGGCCGCGGGTACGGCGATTGTGCTGGCCGCGCCCAACCAGGGCGACGTGGAGCGGCTGGCCACGGTGCTGCGCGAATACGAAATTCCTTACCGGCTGGGCAGCCGCGCGGCGCGCCCCGGCGGCGAGACGGTGCTGGATGAAGCCAGTTATCTGGCTGGCGCGCAGCGCGTGCCGGTGATTGTGCGCACGCCGTTGTCGGCGGGCGTGAGCTTTGGCGATGCCAACCTGGTGTTATTCGGGGCCAACGATGTTTCCGACGACGCGGATGTGGCGGCGCGCCCCGAGCCCAAACGTTCCAAGACGGCGGCCTTTGTCTCCGATTTCCGCGACCTCACGGTGGGCGACTACGTGGTCCATGTGGAGCACGGAATCGCGCAGTATCAGGGACTGCGCGAGATTGAGCAGGATGGACTCACCGTCGAGTTCATGATCCTGGAGTTTGCCGAGCAGGCCAAGTTATACGTGCCTCTGACTCGGCTGGATCTGATTCAGAAATACCGTTCGACAGATACCGGACCCGCCCCGGTGCTGAACCGGCTTGGCTCGCAGCAGTGGGCCAAGACCAAGGCCCGGGTGCGCAAGGCCATTGAAGATATGTCCGGCGAGTTATTGAAGTTATATGCCGAACGCGCCACCGCGCAGGGTACGGCTTTCTCCAAGGACAATGCATTTCAGCGGGAGTTTGAGGACTCGTTCGATTACACCGAGACCGAAGACCAGCTATCCGCCATCCGGGCCATCAAGTACGACATGGAACAGCCCACGCCGATGGACCGGCTGCTGTGCGGCGATGTGGGCTACGGCAAGACAGAAGTCGCCATGCGCGCGGCCTTCAAGGCAGTGCAGGACGGCAAGCAAGTTGCGGTGCTGACGCCCACCACGATTCTCAGTTTTCAGCATTTTGAGACCTTCAAAAAACGCTTTGCGCAGTTTCCCATCAATGTGGAAATGATCTCGCGCTTCCGCACGACAAAGGAACAAAAGCTCATTGTGGAGCGCGTGGAAGCCGGCAAGGTGGACATCCTGATCGGCACGCACCGGCTGCTTTCAAAAGACATCAAGTTCCAGGACCTGGGCCTGCTGATTGTGGATGAGGAGCAGCGCTTCGGCGTGCGCCACAAGGAGCGGCTGAAGCAGATGCGGCGCGCCATCGACGTGTTGGCCATGAGCGCCACGCCCATTCCGCGCACGCTGCACATGTCGATGCTGGGGCTGCGCGATTTGAGTGTGATTGAAACGCCGCCGAAGGACCGCATGGCGATTCAAACCGTGGTGGCCAAGTTCGACGAAAAGATTATCCGCTCGGCGGTGGAAGTGGAACTGGAGCGCGGCGGCCAAGTGTATTTTGTGCACAATCGTGTGGAAACCATCTACGAAATAGCCGCACGCATTCAGGAACTGGCGCCCGCGGCGCGCGTTGTTGTAGGTCACGGGCAGATGGGCGAGAAAGATCTGGAGAAGGTGATGCTGGCCTTCATGCACCACGAGTACGACGTGCTGGTGGCCACCACGATCATTGAAAACGGGCTCGACATTCCGCTGGCGAATACCATGCTGATCAATCGCGCGGACCGGCACGGACTAAGCGAGTTATATCAGTTGCGCGGCCGCGTGGGCCGTTCGAATCGCCGTGCCTATGCGTACTTGCTGATTCCGCCGGAAAAGGAATTGACGGAGATTGCGCGCAGAAGGCTCGCGGCGTTGAAGGAGTTCAGCGACCTGGGCGCAGGCTTCAAAATTGCCGCGCTTGACCTGGAGTTGCGCGGCGCGGGCAACATGCTGGGCGGCGAGCAGAGCGGTCACATCGAGGCGGTTGGATTTGAGCTGTATACGTCGATGCTCGAAGCCGCGGTCAAGGAGATGAAGGGCGAGACGAGCGAGGAGCGTCCGGCCACGCAGCTTAACTTAGGGATAGCGCTGCGCATCGACGAGAGTTATGTGCCGGAAGAAAATCAGCGGCTGCGGCTCTACAAAAAGATTGCCGGAGCCAGCAGCGAAAAGGCCCTGGACGAGGTGCGCGCGGAGATGGAAGACCGCTATGGCGCGCCGCCCGACGCCACGGTTTACTTGTTGGAAGCGGCTCTCATTCGCCTGGAGTGCGAGCGCATGGGCATTGCGCAGATCGATCGCAAGCGCGCCGAGTTGCAGATTCGATTCATGGAGAATGCGGCCGTCGATCCGCAGCACCTGATGCGCATGGTGGCACGCAACGCCAAGCGCGGCGCGCAGTTCACGCCGCAGGGCCTGTTGAAGTATCCTTTGGCTGCCGCGCGCTCCGACGAAGTTTTGCTTGAGATTCACGACGTGCTCGCTCAACTGGCGCCCGCGCCAGTGAACGCATAACAAATCATTCCTGGTAAAGAGAGACACGATGAAAAAGATTTCCGCGCTGCTTGCGATTGGAGTTTGTATGTGCTCTGCGATTAGTGCCCACGCTGAGAAAGAGACCTGGAAGGAACAATTTCAAAAGGTCTCCGACGAGTATTTCGATCAGGTGTATTTCCATTACGGCCCCACGGGCGGCACGCTGGTCGGCTATCACCAGTACGACGCGCAGTTGGAAGATCTTTCGCGCAAGAACATCGACGCAGAGATTGCCGCGCTGAAGGTTTTCGAAAAGCGCGTTGAAGCGATTCACGGCGACGCCGCGGCGCTGGACGAGACCACGCGCGGCGACCGCGCCATGGTGCTCGGGAGTATCCGCTCCTCGCTGCTGACGCTGGAGACGATTCGTCCCTGGGAAAAGAATGCGGACAACTATTCGAGCCTGTGCGCGAATGGCGCGTTCTCGCTGATGGAGCGCAAGTTTGCCTCGCCGGACGATCGGCTCAAGTCGCTCATCGCGCGCGAGAAGCAGATGCCGGCCTTGTTGGCCGATGCGCGCGTGAATCTCAAAAATCCGCCGCACATCTACACCGAAATCGCCATCGAGCAGTTACCCGGAATCGTCAGCTTCTTTGAGCACGATGTGCCGCTGGCTTTTGCCGATGCCAAAGACCCGGCGGTGAAGGCCGAGTTTGCGCAGACCAACGCGACGGTGATCGCCGCGCTGAACAGTTATCTCGGCTGGCTCAAGGCGGACCTGCTGCCGCGCTCGAACGGCGACTTTCGCATTGGCGCGGAGACCTTCTCGAAGAAATTGCAATACGACGAGATGGTGGACCTGCCGCTGGATAAGCTGCTGGATATTGGCTGGGCCGATCTGCGCAAGAATCAGGCGCACTTCAGCCAGGTTGCCAAGGAACTGGAGCCGGACAAGGATGCGCGCGCAGTACTGGAGGAACTGGGCAGCAATCATCCCAAACCCGAAGCGCTGATGGATGCGTTCCGCGCCACCTTCGATAGCTTGCAGAGTTTCATTCGCTCGCATCACATCGTGACGATTCCTTCGGAGGTGCGGCCGATTGTGGAAGAGACGCCGCCTTTCATGCGCGCAACAACCTCCGCCAGCATGGATACGCCGGGGCCGTTTGAGAAGAACGCGACCGAGGCTTATTTCAATGTGACGCTGCCCGATCCTTCGATGACGCCGGCCGAGGTCGAAGGCTTCATGCACTCGGTCAACGTAGGCACGATTATTTCAACGGCGGTGCACGAGGCGTATCCGGGCCACTACATTCAATTCCTGTGGGTGCCGCAGGCGCCGAGCCGGGTGCGCAAACTGCTGGGCGCCAACACCAACGTGGAAGGCTGGGCGCACTATACCGAGCAGATGATGCTGGACCAGGGCTACGGCCAGCCCGGCGCGGGCGCAAAGGACGAGCGCGAATCCAAATTCCTGCGTCTGGGGCAACTGCAGGATGCGCTGCTGCGCAACGCGCGCTTCATTGTCGGCATCCAAATGCACAGCGGCAAGATGAGTTACGACGAAGCCATCGCGTTCTTCCAGAAAGAAGGCTATCAGTCAAAAGAGCTGGCCACGATGGAAACCAAGCGCGGCACCGCCGATCCGACGTATCTCTATTACACGCTGGGCAAGCTGGAGATCATGAAGCTGCGCGAAGACCTGAAGAAGAAGCAGGGCGCGGCCTTTTCGCTGGAGGAGTTTCACAACAACTTCCTGCGCCAGGGCTTTCCGCCCATCAAGATTGTGCGCCAGGCGTTGCTGGGCGATGAAAGCCCGGCGCTGTGACGGGACTGCATCCATCCGGCAGCGGCATCCCACACAAGGGGTACAGCGAAAAACGGCAGCGACCTAGTATGCTGTGAGCGAAATCCAGGCCATCGAAAGCATGCGGCCATTTTTTGAATGAGGACACTGGAATGAGCAATCGGGTACGGAAGGCAGTTTTTCCCGCAGGCGGTTTGGGCACCCGGTTTTTGCCGGCCACCAAGGTGATTCCCAAAGAGATGCTGGCGCTGGTGGACAAGCCCATCATCCAGTACGGCGTGGAAGAGGCGATCGCGTCGGGAATTGAGCACATCATCATCGTGACCGGCCGCGGCAAGGGCGCGATGGAAGACCACTTCGACCATAGCTTCGAGTTGGAAGCGAACCTGGAACGGCGCGGCAAGTCCGAACTGCTGGCGGTTTCGCGCGGCGTCTCGTCGCTGGCGCGGATCAGCTACGTGCGCCAGAAGGAACCTCTCGGCCTGGGCCACGCGGTGCTGTGCGCCAAGGACCTGGTGGGCGACGAGCCCTTTGCCGTTGTGCTGCCCGACGATGTGATCGACGCCGCCGTGCCCTGCCTCAAGCAGATGATCGGCGTGTTCAACGAGCGGGGCGGTTCAGTGCTGGCCACGCAGACCATTGAGGGACCGGCGATCAGCGCCTATGGCGTGCTGGCGGGTTCGCAGGATCCAGACAACCCGCGCATCTACAACTGCACCGGCATGGTGGAGAAGCCGAAGTTTGAAGACGCGCCGTCAAAGCAGGCCATCATCGGCCGCTATGTGCTCACGCCGCGCATCTTCGAGCTGCTGCAGCAAACCACGCCCGGCGCGGGCGGCGAAATCCAGCTTACTGATGGCATTCTTGCTTTGGTCAAGGAAGAAAAGGTCTTTGGCTACACCTTCGAAGGCAAGCGCTACGACGCCGGAGACAAGTTCGGCATGTTGCAGGCGACGGTTGAGTTCGCGCTCAAGCGGCCTGACCTGGAACCCCAGTTCCGCGCGTATCTGAAGGGGCTAAGCCTTTAAGCGGAGTTAGCGTGGTTGCGGAGTTTGCGGAGTTTGCGGAGTTAGCAAGGATGCTAGCTCCGCTAACTCCGCGAACAAGCCGAGAAGCGGCTGCTAACTCCGCTCTTCTATGCTTTCCACTTGATGTTGCAGCCGATGGAAGGGCGCTGGTCGGTGGGCACGGGCTTGCCGGCAAGCACGGTGTCGATGGCGGCGCGCAGGTCTTCGCCGGTCACGGGAACTGCCGTTGCCGGGACGGCTGGAGTCGAACTGGCCGCGATAGACCAGGCGGAACTCGCCGTCGAAGAGAAAGAAGTCCGGCGTGCAGGCGGCTTTGTAGGCATGGGCCACGGCCTGGGTTTCGTCGTATAAGTAAGGAAACACAAAGCCGTAAGTCTGCGCTTGCTTCTTGAGCCCGCCAGGCTTCCTGGAAATCGCGCTTTTCCGACAAGAACCCGTAGCCGGGGTGAACCGCTTGGGCGCCGGTGGCCTTGCAAGCCTCGACGATGCGGTCGATCAGCAAATAGGATTGAGCCGAGGGCGGCGGGCCGATGTGAACGGCCTCATCGGCCATCTGTACGTGAAGCGCATCCTTGTCGGCGTCCGAATAGACGGCGACGGTTTTGATGCCCATCTTGCGGCAGGTTTTGATCACTCGACAGGCGATTTCGCCACGATTGGCAATCAGGATTTTGGTGAACATTCCGAAAGTCTCCCCCGGCCTTAAAGCGGCATGTTGCCGTGCTTGCGCCACGGATTTTTAAGGTCTTTGTCCTTGAGCATCGCCAGCGACCGGCAAATGCGCTTGCGGGTAGAATGGGGCATGATCACGTCGTCGATGAAGCCGCGATGTCCGGCGATGAAGGGATTGGCGAACTTCTGGCGGTATTCCTCGG
>CAVZNE010000021.1:0-7875 GCA_963776445.1 Terriglobales bacterium | reverse complement strand
TGAATGGCTGTGGCCGAAGACAGGCGCGTTGCCACCTGGGCCTGGGTGGCCTGCGCGCCCAGCAGAAGGTTGGGTTCGTTGCCAAAGCGGGCCACCTCGCGCGCCTCATTGAGCACTTCAGGCAGGAGCTGGCTCTGCTGCGAGGCAACCGAAGCGCCCACCACGAGTGACTTGGCGGAAGAAGCAGCGGTGGCGGCCGGGCGGCGGACCAGGAGCAGGGACGGCGACTCTTCCAGATTGAAGTGCAAGCCGATGGGGCCAGCGGCGGTTTCAACCGAAGGCCAGGGCAGGTTGCCGAGCAGAGGATCGGGCTCCAGCAGCAGTTGGCCGCTGGCGGCGGGCGAGGTATCCAGCGGGTCAAGCAGGATGCGGCCCACACGGCGGGCGGCCTGATCGACAGAATACTCGGACGTTGCCGGAGAAGTAACGGCCAGTTCCAGCGGCGCGGCGGCGGCCAGCAGTTCCTGCTGGCCAATGGGAACCGAGGTCCAGACCACGCCCTGAACAGTGGCGCGGTAAAGGAGCAGCCGGTCCAGCAGAATGACCTGGCCCAGAAGCTGGTCGCGCCCCAGGTGAGCCAGCGCAATCTTCACATGCGGCTCCAGGCATGCAAGTCCCTTGTCCGGACAGGCGGGAACTGGATTGCCCAGGATGCGCAGCCGGTATCTCTCCCACAAGGCAAGCGCGTCTTCGCCGGAACGGCCCTGGGCCAGCCAGACGCCGGCCAAAAGGGCATAGAGGGGGCGATCCTGCCGGGCCTGGACGATGCTCTCCGCGGCGCCCTTGCCGGCCAGGCGCTCCTCTTCCAGAATCGCCTCGCGGAGCATGGGTTCAGCCAGTTCCGGATGGCCCTGCTCGAGTACCAACTGACCGCGCGCCTCGGCATACTCGCGGCGATGGTAGGAGTTCTGCTCGCCGGCCATGTGGCCCTGAGCCGCATCGAGCATGGAAGCGGCCGCGGCCAGGTCCTGGTGTTCCAGATAGAGTTTGGCCATCGCGTTTTCGGTCTCAACCAGGTAGCTGTGAACGGATTTTCCGCCGCCGTTGGCCGCCAACTCGCCCCGCGCGATGCGCATCTGCTGCTGGGCTTCAAGGACGGACCCAGCGCGCAGGGCAGCGGTAGCCAGGTTCAGCCTTTCGGTGGGGATCAATTCACTGCCTTCGCTCATCTGCAGCACCGCCACCACTTCGCGCTGCAGCAGCAGCGCGTGATGCACGCGGGGCGTGGCCTGCTCCGCTTCGCTCAGACCGGAGAGAGCGGAGTAGAGGCGCATGGCGGGATAGTCGCCGGCGTAGAACCTGCGGACTGTAGGAAGGTAGGCCCGCCACGAGGCTTCCGCGTCTCCGGCGTCCACGGCCGATGCTCCCAGCAGGTTTCTGCCCCGCAGCTCCAGAATTCCGTAGCCGCGGGATTGGGCCAGTTTCACCGCCCGCAGATAGGATGGATTGTTCTCCGCGGCGGTTCCGGGAGCAGGATCGGCGAGGGTGTCTTGCAGGAGGGCCTGAATCTGAATCCAGGCAAACTGCGGGTTGCGGGCCAGCAGCGGATGAACCGCGCTGTAGCACCCGGAAAGGTTGCTGGTGCGCTGCAGCGCGTAAGAGCGCTCGACCTCGGACCGGTCTTCTCCGGCGGCATTGCCGAGGCGATGAAACATCTGGGTGGCTTTGAGTGTCTCTTGCTGGCCGGCCAGATAATTGCCGGCGACATCCGCGCCGATGGCCTGGGCAAGGGCATGGGAGGCCTGGATGAAACGGGGATCCGGGGAGGAGGAAGCAGGGGGGAGAAGCTGGGTGAGCCAGGGGTCTTGATGGTTGCGTTCGAGTGAAGCAGCAAGGGCATAGAGCAACGTGCGCGCGGCCTGGCAGTTTTCCGGGCACGGCGAACCACGGGAGCGATCCCCCGGCATGGGAAAGGCGGCATCGAGCAGGCGAGGCAGGTGGATGGTAGAAAACTCTTCGTCGAGAGCGGCCAGGGTGGCGGAATTGGCAGCCAGGGCGCGCATGGCCTGGGGAGAGGTCAGGTGCTGCTCCATGCGGCTGCGATGGCTTTTCATCTGGTTCAGCTTCAGTTCCAGGGCCTGCAGGCGGCGGCGGCCCTCGGCCAGCCAGCGGGGGTCGCGCTCGAAGCGCAGGTAGCGGTTCCAGGTTTCGACGGCGTTCATGATCTGGCCGCGATCCTCCATGGCTACGGCTTCATTGAACAGGACCACCGCATCGCCGGGGGCCAGTTCGTCGGCGCGGCGCAGGTAGTCCAAAGCGGTGGCGCGGTCGTTTTCGCTGCCGGTGGCGGCTCCGCGCTGAAAGTAGGCGGCTGCATCGTCGGCCAGCAGGCCGGAAGTGACCGGTCCCGCGGCCAAAAGGCGATCGAGAATATCGATGGCGGAATCGAATTTCTCTTCCAGCAGGTCGGCGCGGGCCTCGAGCTGGAGCCAGTGCGGGTCCTCGGGCGCGGTCTCCAGGTGCCGCTCAATGCGGGCGCGGGCGTCCAGTAAGCGGGCGGATTCCCGGCCCGTGGCGCTGCCGCGCAGATGCGATTCCGGAGTGACCTCGGCAAAACCTGCGCCGGGCATGCGCAGATCGAAGATGCGGGAATGGGTATAGGCCTCGGCCAGCAGCCGCTCCGGCGTATTGACGCGTTGCCACCAGACGGTCAGGACGACGGCAATGGCCAGCGATGCAGCCAGGCCGGCCCCGGCCCACAGATACCAACCCCTGGACTGCGCAGCCTTGCGCGGGGTGCGGGCCAGTTTGACTGCCATCCGGTGTTGCCACTGAGGAGAAGCAGAAGCCAGTTGACCAACCTGCGCGGTCTCTTCCGGCGAAGGATAGGCGGTCATCGTGCGCACATGCGCGGCGCAGACGGGACAAGTGGACGCATGGACCAGCAACTGGTCGATTTCTGCCTCGGGCGTTTCCCCATTGACCAGATCGAGCCAGGCGCCCGGCGCGGGACAAGGGGTGGGCGAGACATCCGCGGAATCCTGGGGCGGCGGGGCCGTGGTGGAGGAACACCCGTCAAGAAACTCGTCCAGGGCGCGGGGGAGCGCACCGGTCTGGCGGTCTGAGGAGCGATCCGGATTATGGTCTTCGATCATATCTGCACTCTATTTAACGGGACGACAGGTTCGATTCCTTTTACCAGACGCGTTGAATTTTCAACCTGGCTCGGCCTGGCCCGGTGTTTTTTGCCCCTGGACCTCTCCGCGCAGCCAGGTTGCCACGCGCCGCAGCGCGCTTTCCACGCCCTTGGGCGTCAGTCTGGAGGCAAACAGCCCGGCAATCTCCTCGGCGGTGAATCCCTGCCGGTAATAGAGCCAGAACAGGGCCCGGTCGCGTTCGCCGATGACGTCGGGCGCCGAGCGCAGCTTCTGGTCCAATTGGGCGAGCAGGACGGAGCGCTGCATCTGGGCGGTTTGGCGGGCGCTGGAAGCAGAAGGAAGCGGCGTCTCCTCGACCAGCGACACGGTTTGCACGTTGCCGCCCCGCTTTACGGAGTAGAGACGGCGAAAGTAATCGTTGGCCACCGAGGCGGAAACAATGCGCAGCAGGCCCAGGAAGGAATCCTCGCCGCGCGGCTCGAAATTGCGCAGGATGCGGCGCTCCTGCTCACACAGCTTGAGGAAGATCTCCTGAACGATATCGTCCACCGTAGCCGGCGACGGGGCGTTGAGCCACTGGCGGCAGATGCGCAGGGCCACCAGCGAAGCCAGTGGCGTGCAGCGGCGCAAGAATTCCTCCCACTCGGCGGCGTCGGTGGAGTAGGCGCATGCCTTGGCGAGATCGTTGATCGAAGTGCGAAATCGGTCCATAGCGCGGGAGCCTAATTTTACCGCAAGCGTGCCGTGGAAGTAATTAGTTTGCAACTTAAAAGGGGGAAACGGTAACACCCCGTTACTTATCAGTAATCAAGTCCTGTGCCCATACAGCGGATTGAAACCCAATCGCGGAATCCTCGCATGGTCTGGAACATCTGAGAGAATAGGGATAGTGAATTGCATGCGAACTTTTCTTTTTCGGCTGGCGCCGGTTTCATTTTCGCTCGTGGTCCTGCTTGGAGCGGGAGCGGCGGTGAGCGCGCAGACGTCCAATCCGACCTCGGCCATGAATCCTTACTTCGGCAGCGTGACCGCCGGCAAGGTCAGCGATGAGACGCTGAAGCTGTCGCTGGACGAGGCGGTGCGCCGCGGCCTGGAGAACAACCTAGGCCTGAAGGAAGCCGAAAACGGCGAAAAGACCATCCAGGGGCAAAAGAATCAGGCATTGCAGAACTTTCTGCCCACCATCACGCTGACCGGCGACCTGGGCGTGCACCAGAACAATCTGGTGGCCCTGGGCTTTGGGCCGTCCGTTATCAATATGTTCAAGGGACTGATGCCAGGCGGAGTGATGCCGGCCGGTTTCTCTTTCATTACCCGCGACGACCTGACCGAGGGAAAGATCCAGTACGGGCAGATGCTGTTTTCCGGCCCGGTGATCGCGGCCTGGAAGGCGGCGGGTGCTGCCGAGAAGGCTGCCCATTTCTCCAAGATGTCGGCTCGGAGCGAGGTGGTGCAGCAGGTGGCTTCGGCCTATTTGCACGCCATTGCAGCCGCCAGCGAAGTGGATAACGCCAAGGCGCTGGAGGCAGCCGACCAGGTACTACTGGATCAGGCCCACGCCAAGCACGAAGCCGGCACCGCATCGAATCTGGACGAACTGCGGGCGCGGGTGGAGTTGCAGGCGCAGCGGCAGACCCGGATCGCCGCCGAAAACAACCTGGAGAAGGACTTGATCCTGCTCAAGCGGGAGATCGGCATCGATCCCGGCCAGAAGATTGCTCTGACCGACCCGGCGCCCTACAGCGAGCTGGCCGCGCAAACGCCTGAAGAAGTGCGCGCCGTCGCGTACAAGAACCGCAACGACTACCAGATGCTGCAAAATCAGGCCGTGGAGATGAAGGCCATCCGCGCCGCCTATCGCAGCCAGCGGCTGCCCAGCCTGAGCTTTGGCGGCTATTACGGGGTCAGCCACGTAAACGACGCCGGCACGCATGGGAACTTTGTGGCCCAGGGCACCTTGAGCATGCCGCTGTTCCGCGAAGCCCGGCTGCGCGGCGATGTGGAGTCGGCCCAGGCGCACATGGCCGCCGTCGACGCCCAACTGGACGATCTGCGGGGCCACATTGACCAGCAGGTGCGTTCGGCTCTGCTGGATGTGGACGCCACCGGCAAGCTGGTGGAAGTGGCCCGGTCCAACGTGGAGCTGGCCAGCCGCGCCCTCAGTGACGAAACGGATCGCGTGAATGCCGGAGTAGACGACAACCTGCCGCTGGTGACCGCGCAAGCCACGCTGGCCGCGGCGCAAAGCAACCTGGTAGAAAGCCTGTTCCAATACAACCTGTCGAAACTGACTCTGGCCAGGGCAGCGGGCATCCTCGAAGAGCAATACAAGGTCTATCTGGGCAGGTAAAGGCGATGCGGCTAACTCCGCTAACCCGGCTAACTCCGCTCTCCATGGCGTTTTTGATGCGGCGTTGGAAGCCTTGGTATTTAAAACACATAAACTTCAAACGCCCGGCCCCGCTCCCGAGTAAAGTATATAGAACAGGGGGAGAGAACCCGACGCCATGGCCAGGAAACTCAGCATTAAATACTATGTGGAGCCGGACGCGGCCGCTTTGGCTCGCCGGGCAACTCAGTACTTTGTGGAGATGGCCGGTGAGGCCATTGGCGGCTACGGACGGGCGCGCATCGCCATCAGCGGAGGGGCTACGCCCCAGGCGGCCTTTCGGCTGCTGGCCGACCCTAATGAACCCTGGCATGCACGCATGCCCTGGGACGATCTGGATCTCTATTGGGTGGATGAGCGGAACGTTCCGCCCGATGCCGCGGAGAGCAACTATCGCATGACGCGCGAGGCGCTGCTGGACCAGGTGCCGCTGCGCCCCGAACAGATTCACCGCATTGAGGGCGAACTGGAGCCGGAGGCGGCCGCGGCCCGCTACGAGTCGGAGCTGCGCAACAGCTTCCGCCTGGAAGGCGCGGAGATGCCCCGCTTTGACCTGATCGCTCTGGGCATGGGCACAGACGGCCACACCGCCTCGCTGTTTCCGCACACCGAGGCCCTGCACGCGCTGGGCCGGCTGGCCGTGGCCAACCATGTGCCGCAAAAGGATACGTGGCGCATCACGCTGACCTGGCCGGTGATCAACCACGCCCGTTCGGTCTTTTTCTTCATCGGCGGAGCGGACAAGGCGGAGATGGTGAAGGAAGTTCTGACCGGGCCGTGGGACGTGGAACGGCTGCCCAGTCAGTTGATATGGCCGGTTAGCGGTATACTCACAATTATTCTGGATAAGGCTGCTGCTGCACTTTTACCGGCAACCGATAGTGATGGCTGCGGGGTTTTGGAGAGGGAACGATGATTTTGGCGGGCGATGTAGGCGGCACCAAAGTACACTTGGCGCTGTATGACTTTATCAATGGGAAACTCGAATACACCCGTGATAAACAGTATCCGGCCAAGGACTACTCCGGGCTGGAAGAGATCGTAAGAGAGTTTCTGGGCGCGGAAAAGATAACGGCGGCCTGTTTTGGCGTGCCGGGCCCGGTGCGCAACGGCCGCCTGCGGCTCACCAACCTGCCCTGGACGCTGGACAGCCGCGAGTTGGCAGCCAGCCTGAAAATCCAGCACGTCTTCCTGATCAACGATCTGGAGGCCAACGGCTACGGCATTGCCGAGCTGACCTCCGAGCAGATTTTCACCCTCAGCGAGGGCGACGCCAGCCAGATGGGCAATCGCGCCCTGATCGCGGCCGGAACCGGCCTGGGCGAAGCCTTCCTGGTGTGGAACGGCCACGGCCATATCCCCTACCCCTCCGAGGGCGGGCATGTGGACTACGCGCCGCGCAACGAAGACGAGATCGACCTGCTGCGCTTCCTGAAGCAGAAGTACAACGGGCGCATCAGCTTTGAGCGCATCGTCAGCGGCATGGGCTTGACCAACATCTACGAGTTCCTGCGCGAAGTGCGCGGCGTGGAAGAGCCGGCCTGGCTGGCCGAGCGCATGGCCCAGGACGATCCCAACGCGGTGATCACCGAGCTGGCCCTGGCGGCCAAGAGCGAGATTTGCGAAAAGGCTCTGGACATGTTCGTTTCCGCCTATGGCGCCGAGTCGGCCAATCTGGCCCTTAAGATCCTTTCGGTGGGCGGGCTGTATGTGGGCGGCGGCATTGCGCCCCGCATCCTGGAAAAGCTCAAGGACGGCACCTTCATGAAGGCCTTCACCGACAAGGGCCGGTTGAGCCAGTTGCTGGTGAACATGCCGGTGCGGGTGATTCTGGAAAGCCGCGCCGCCCTGCTGGGCGCAGCCGCCTACGCGGAAGCGCGGGCCGCCGAGTTGAGCGGCATTTCGCCGCGCGCCGCTTCGGTGAAGATGTAACCTGCAATTATGAAGCAACAAGAAGGGCCAGCCGAATCCGGCTGGCCCTTTCTGCGTGTGCCGGAGAACTTATCGTCGCCGCATGACTGTGCCCACCGTGGCGATGGTTCCCAAATAGAAGAACTGGCCCAGGCCGAGCGTGAACAGGAAGCATCCATAGAGAGCGTGCTCAAAGCTCGACGCGGCCAACGAGCCGCTCTGTGCATAGCGAGCCGCAAACAGCAGGCCGCCACCCAGAGTGAGCGCCACGGCCAGCCGGTTGCGGAAGACTATGTGGAGAAAGGCGAAGGCGGCGGCGCTGGCTGCGATCAGGGCGATCCTGCCGGGAAACAGGCTGGCATAGCGCTCAAAGAAGAAGGCGCGGTAAATAAGTCCCTGAGGATAGGCCGAAAGCACCGGATAGGCCACCATGACCACCGACCAGAAGGCCGGACGCTGACGCACAAAACTCCATTC
>CAVZNE010000020.1:0-4164 GCA_963776445.1 Terriglobales bacterium | reverse complement strand
GGCAGCGGCGAGCAGACGCTCCCGGTCAGGGGCGCTGTAGGGGTGGTGGTCGGGGAAGGCAATGCGGGCGGCGATGTGAAGGCCCGCGGCCTCAAGGCCGGCGAAGAACTGCTCCGGGCGGGCGATGCCGCAGAAGGCTGCGACGGGGCCATCGACGGCCGGTACCTCCATCGTGCGATGCAGCCGCCAGACCGGCCCTTCCCAGCCCCAGGCGCGCAGAGCGGCCTCCAAATCCGGAGCGCCGCTCCGGCTCTTCGCCGGCAGGGAATCGCGATCACAGTGGCGCGGCGGGCGGCGTGGAGCGGTTCGCGCAGGTTGCCAGCCGGCAGCAGGCCATCGCGCCAGTCGCGGCCGTCGAACAGCAGAATGTCCACATCGCGGTGGAGCTGGCGATGCTGAAAGCCGTCGTCGAGCAGATGAACCGGCATGCGAGACGGCGGCGCTTTCGGCCTCGGCCAGCAAACCAGCCTCGTATCGCTGCGGGGCCACGTAGACCGGCACGCCCGTTTCACGGGCAATCAGCAGAGGCTCGTCGCCAAACTCTTCGGAGGTTCCATCGGGACCGACGCGGGCGGGGAGCTGGCTTTCGCGGCCATAGCCGCGGGAGAGCACGTCCACCTGCAGCCCGCGCCGAACGAGCGCTTTGGCCAGGGCTATGACGGTGGGCGTTTTGCCCGCGCCCCCGGCGGAAAGGTTGCCGATGCTGACCACGGGAGAGTGCAGGCGGCAGACTGGCTCAAAGCGCGTGCCGAGGCGCAACTCGCGCAGCGCCAGAGCCAGCCGGTAGAAAGGGACCAGCGGCAAGAGCAGTTTGCGCGGAGAGAAGCTCATGCGGGGCGCTCCTAATAAGAAACAAGAAGGGAAGGTAAACAAAGACAAATCGTGTCGTTCGAGCCGTGTTGCTTTCCCACCCATCCTCAAAGAACGCGGATGGATGGGGCACCCAGTTTCATCCACTGCGGGCCGGTAAGACCGGTGGAGGACTGACATGGGAGGAAAGCACCGCTTGCAGTGCATCAACGCAGCGCGCGGTGGCTCCGGCCTGCTGGTCGAAGACCTGCTTCGCGCGTTCGCCCATGGCTTGGGCTGCGGCGGAATCTGTGAGCAAGGCAATCAGGGTCGCGGCCAGTTCGTCTTTGGCGGCGATGCGGAGGGCGTGGTGGGCCAGCAGGTCGTCGGTGATGGCGCGGAAGTTGGCGTAGTGGGGGCCCATGACGATGGGAACGCCGAATTGGGCGGGTTCCAGCGGATTGTGGCCTCCGGCCGGAATGACGCTGCCGCCGACGAAGGCTACCGCGGCAGCGAATACACCGAGGCCAGTTCACCGATGGTGTCGAGGAGGACGATTTGGCCGGGACGCAGCGGATTGAGCAGTTCTCGAGGCGGCTGCCCTTCCAATCGGAGCGCTTGACCCAGGGGATTCCGGACTTGGCCAGCAGCGCCGCGACCGCGGCGAATCGCTCGGGATGGCGGGGCGCCAGCACCAGGACCAGTTGCGGATCGGCGGTGAGCAATTGCGGCCACGCTTCGAGGAGCGCGGCTTCTTCGCCGTCCAGCGTGCTGCCGGCCACGAGGAAGCCGCAGGCGGGGGCCAGGGCTTTCAACAGACGGGTGGCTTCGGCTTGCTGCGCGGCGCGCACGTCGAATTTCAGGTTGCCGGCGACTGTGACCCGCTCGGCGACGGCAGCCGATGGCCTTGAGCCGCTCGGCGTCGGTCTCGCTCTGGGCCAGAACGCGGCTGAGCCGGCTGAGAAAGGGCTTCCACAGCCAGCGCAGCAGCCGGTAGCGCGGCCAGGAGCGGTCGGAGATGCGGGCATTGACCACGGCCACGGGGATTCTGCGGCGGAAGCAGCCGCTGAGCAGGTTGGGCCAGAACTCGGTCTCGGCCAGGATGAGCAGGCTGGGCTGGAGGGCGTTCAGATAGGCGCGGACCGCCCAGGGCAGGTCCAGAGGGCAATAGAAGACCCGGTTCGCGCCCGAAGCGCTCGCGGGCCAGCGCCTGGCCGGTGCGGGTGGTGGTGGAGATGACCAGACGATAGCCGGGAAAGGCGCGGTCCAGCTCGCCGACCAGCCGGCTGACCGCCAGCACCTCGCCCACCGAGACGGCATGAAGCCAGATCAACGGCGGCTCATGGCCCAACGCCGCGAGCCTGGCCGGGACCTTACCCAGGCGCTCCGCCAGCCCTTCGCGGTACTTGTGCGTGGTGGCCATCCGCCACAGCCACCAGGGCGCGCCCACCACCAAGGCCGCCAGCAGGGCGAGATTGTAGAAAAACAGAATCATGCGTGACGGAAGTTTCCTTACTCCGGTCTAACCTTCAAATGATACAGTCATGCACGATGAGAGACCTTGCGGGCCATTCCGCCTTTTCTGCTCTGGCTGGCGCTTCCGGTCCTGGCCAGCGACCATACTCCGCCGCCCGTGCAGCCGGCTACGTCGTTTGCCGCGGTCGAGGCGCACGACGACGAGAAGGTGGCCATCGCCGCCGAACCCTACGACACGCGCGAGAAGGAGGCCATCTTTCGCGTCGATTACCTCAGCCACGGCGTGATGCCGGTGCGGCTGATCGTGACCAACAACGGCAACCGGCCCATCTCGCCTGCGCGATGCGCGGATTCTCTTTCTCACCGCGGCGGGCGACAAGATTCAGGCCGCCGAGCCCGAGGACGTGGAGCGGCTGATGACCCGCAAGGAGCGCGAGGGCAAGAAGATCCCCATGCCCGGCCCGATTCCCGCGATCAAACTGAAGCCCAAGGCCAGCAACAAGGACATTGAGCAGGACTTCAACACCTTTGAATATCAGGCCCTGGTGGTTGAGCCGCACACCACGCGCGCCGGGTTCCTGTTTTACGACGTGTCGGATCTGGACCACCCGCTTGAGGGGGCCAAGCTCCACCTGCACAAACTGAGGGATGCCGACGGCAACGAGCTGTTCTACTTCGAGATTCCCTTCGACAAGTACCTGAAATCGAAGTCCAGCCAGATGAACTGATCGGCGGAAACTGGGCGGGACCTTTGCAGGCCCCAGGCCTTATTCGTAGTAAGTGGCGGTCGTGGTATCCGTCTCCCAGATGGTGCGTCCTTCACGCGGACGCGGCCCTGGGTCATCTCGGCGAGTTGCTGGTTGGTCTGGTCGTAGAAGTATTTGGCCAGGTTCTCAGCCGAGGGATTGAGCACGGTGAACGGCTCCAGTTCGTTGAGCATCTGGTGGTCGATGCGGTCGATGACCGGGCGCAGCACGTGCTTGAGCAGCTTGAAGTCGAGCAGCAGGCCGGCTGGTCCAGCGCGGCCCCAGCGAGGGTCACGCGGACTTTGTAGTTGTGGCCGTGCGGGTTCTCGCACTTGCCCTTGTAGTTGCGGAGATAGTGGCCGGAAGAAAAACCGGCCTCCACGGTGACTTCATACATCGGCGTCTGCTCGTTTCTGTGCGGGGAAGAGTCCCAAAGTTAATTTTAGTGCTTTTCGCCGCGGCGCTTCTTCTTGCGCCGCCAGCCGGGCGGCTTCGCTGCGCCGGTCCACCTGCTCGAACAGGTGGCTCATGACGCCGACCAGCGCCGCCGCCAGGGCGGCCAGCAGCAGCAACAGCGCGACTGTTCGCCATAGCGAGGCGTTGGCCGGCAGCCCGGGCTGAAAGCTCGAAGGCACCAGCGTCATCACCGCCGAGATCAGCGCGAAGAAGCCGAGTGTGGCGGCCAGAATGTAGAAGTTGCGCGACATAAATTGGGGAAGCGGAGCAAACCCGCGGAGCCTGTTGCGATTCTAGAGCATCGGTTGGAATCGCCGCCGGGCAAGGGGCACAATGACCTCAGGCTATACTTTTCTTGGCTATGCGCCGCGCCATTTCACTTTCGCTGCTGCTAGTGTTCAGCTGGATGCTGATTGCGCCGCTGGTTGCCCAGGATTCCGAGGCCAATTTGCCGGCCTGCTGCCGCAGCCACGGCAAGCACCACTGCAACATGCGCCGGATGATGCGGCCGGGCGGCAGCGAGAAGGGCTTCTCGACTATTTCGGAGAAGTGCCCCTGCTGGCCGGCAAGCACTTGCGCCGTTCATTCCGCCAGCTTTAAGCCTGAAACCGGGACGCGATTCTTCGACGTTGTGGTCTCTAGTCCGGTCCGCGCCGCGCAGGCTGAAACCGCTTCCCGCATCTCGCTTCTCCACGAG
>CAVZNE010000019.1:0-5676 GCA_963776445.1 Terriglobales bacterium | reverse complement strand
GAAGGACAGATTTGTATAGAAGAGAGCGGGGACCTGACGTGAAATTCTTTCGCATGCGGTTGATTCTGGCGCTAGTGGTGGGAATCACACTGGTCTCTGTCGTGTTATCCATCTACTTGGTTCGGTTGGTCTTGCTGTCCTCCAGCCGCAAGAAAAAGAAGAAGGGCCTGGCCAAGATCAACCCCTTCTAAACCGATCGCAGCTTTAACATAAAGGCCGCTCCCCTCACCGGGAGCGGCCTTTTTCGTTTGGACGGAATGCGCGTCTTCTGTGCCTTCGAAGCCTCCTGCAAAATTCAATCGAGAATGCGAAAAGTGTCAGGGCACGACTTTAGTCGTGCCGAAAGAGCACCACAATATGTTGGGCTTTAGCCCCTGCGGTTCTTGTTTTCAACTATTTGCAATTCCGCAGCGGCTAAAGCCGGAACCCAAATTGGCGCGTTTGCGGCACAACTAAAGCCGTGCCCTGACACAAGATAGTTTTGCAATCGGTTCTTCGGTATTACACTTGTAAATGAGGTAATACCGAAAAGGGGGACCCCATGGAAACCACTCTCACCAGCAAAGGTCAGGTCACCATCCCCAAGCACATTCGCAATTCCATGAACATGCAACCGGGATGCAAAGTGGTGTTTGCGGTCAACAACGAAGGGGAAGTAGTTCTGCGCAAAAGCGGCCCCATCGAAGAGCGCCGCCCCGACCGCTTCGACCGCGCCATTGGAGCAGCCGAAATCAAGTTGGGATGCTCCACCGATGAGTACATGGAGCTGCTTCGTGGCTATGACGACGATCCTGCTTGACGCCAATGTGATCCTGGACGTTTGGGATCCTGACCCTGTCTGGCAGGCATGGTCGAGCAGTCAGATGCGCAGTTTGTCGCTCCTAAACGAATTGGCGATCAATCCGATCGTTTATTCGGAGATTTCGGTTTCGTTTGCGACCCCCTCCGCACTCGACGACAAGCTGGCAGACTTGGGAGTCGTGGTCGTAGATATCCCTCGCCATGCCGCTTTTCTGGCCGGCAAAGCCTATGCGCAATATCGCCGCAGAGGCGGAACAAAGACCAACGTACTGCCGGATTTCTTCATCGGAGCCCACGCCGCCGTGTTGGGATGCCCGCTGCTTACCAGGGACACGCGGCGCTATGTGGCCTACTTCCCCACCGTGCGGCTGATTGCCCCATCACCCAATCTGGTAAAGTGAGGGGTGGTCCCCTCGCTGGAAATCCTCTCTTTCTGAGGCTTTTCCGCCAGTCCCATGGGGGCTTCCCGGAAGAAACCCCATGCCTCACGACCTGCCAAAAGCGTACGACCCCACCGCCATTGAAGATCACTGGGCCGAATACTGGGTCCGCGAAAACCTCTTCGCCCAGTCCGCCCCTGAATCCGCCTCTGCGAGCGACGGCAAGTCGGCCTTCACTATTCTTCTGCCGCCGCCCAACGTCACCGGCCGCCTGCACATGGGCCACATGCTCAACCAGACGGAGATGGACATCCTCACCCGCTGGCGGCGCATGAGCGGTCGCCGCGCCCTGTGGGTGCCGGGCACCGACCACGCCGGAATCGCCACCCAGATGATGGTGGAGCGGCAGTTGGCCAGCGAGAACAAGACCCGCCAGGACTTGGGCCGCGAAGCCTTTGTCGAGCGCGTGTGGGAGTGGAAGCGCCACTACGGCGGCGCAATTCTCGACCAGATGAAGCGCCTCGGCGCATCGGTCGATTGGCAGCGCGAGTACTTCACCATGGACGACCACCTCTCCGTCGCGGTGCGCGAGGCCTTCGTCCGCCTCCACGAGCAGGGGCTCATCTATCGCGGCGCGTACATCGTCAACTGGTGTCCCCGCTGCCAAACCGCCATCAGCGACCTCGAAGTGGTCCACGAAGAGCAGAAGGGCCACCTGTGGGAGATTCGCTACCCCGTTCTCGACGCCGACGGCAAGGAAACCGGCGAGTATCTGACCGTCGCCACAACCCGGCCTGAAACCATGCTGGGCGATGTGGCCGTAGCCATTCATCCCGAGGACGAGCGCTACCTCCATCTGCACGGCAAAAAGCTGCGCCTGCCTCTAGTAGGCCGCGAAATCCCCATCATCCTCGACGAGTGGGTCAGCCGCGACTTCGGCACCGGCGCGGTCAAGGTGACCCCGGCGCACGATCCCAACGACTTTGCCCTGGGCGAGCGCCATCACCTGCCCTCCATCAACATCATGGACGCGACCGGCCACATCAACGCCGAGGGCGGCGCGTACGCCGGCCTCGACCGCTATCCGGCCCGCAAGCGCATCGTTGCCGATCTCGAAGAACAGGGCCTCCTGGCCGGTATCACCGACCACACCAACTCCGTCGGCCATTGCGACCGCTGCAAGACGGTCGTCGAGCCGCGCCTTTCCACCCAGTGGTTCGTCAAGATTCAGCCCCTGGCCGACAAGGCCAAGGAAGCTGTCAAGCAGGGCCACATCCGCTTCACGCCCGAGCAGTACGAGAAGACCTACTCCAACTGGATGGAAAACATCCACGACTGGTGCATCTCGCGGCAGCTCTGGTGGGGCCATCGCATTCCCGCCTGGCATTGCGCGGACTGCCACAAGATCACCGTCGCCCGTGTCGATCCCACCGCCTGCGCCCACTGCGGATCAGAGAAAATCACGCAGGAAACCGACGTCCTCGACACCTGGTTCTCCTCGGGCCTCTTGCCGGTTTCGGTCTTCGGCTGGCCCAACATCACGGCCGAAAATCGCGCCGACTTCGACGCCTTCTATCCCACTAGTCTCCTGGTCACCGGCTTCGACATTCTCTTCTTCTGGGTCGCCCGCATGATCATGCTGGGCTGCTGGTTCGCGGGCGACGTGCCCATGGCCGACGGGAGCTCACGCTCTCTTGCGGACTCGGTGCCGTTCAGGGAGGTGTATATCCACGCCCTGGTGCGCGACGCCAACCGCGAAAAGATGTCCAAGACCAAGGGCAACGTGCTCGACCCCATCGAAATCGTCAAGCAGTATGGCACCGACGCCGTTCGCTTCACCTTGGCCAGCATGGCTTCGCCGGGCACCGACATCGCTTTCAACGTGGCCCGCACCGAGGGCTACCGCGCCTTCGCCAACAAGATTTGGAACGCCGCACGCTTCCTGTTCATGAACGTGGACCGCGCCGCCGAACTCGGCATTCTTGTTGACCCTGCTTCGTTAGGTGGGATGCCGACTGCAAGTCCGGACGCGCCGCTCGAGTCCCGCTGGATCGTGGCCGAATTCCACTCCACCGCCGCCAAGGTCAACCAGTCGCTTGAAAACTACCGCTACGACGACGCGGCCAACACCATCTACCAGTTCTTCTGGGGCAGCTTCTGCGACTGGTACCTGGAGATCGTCAAGCTCAGCCTCGACTTCCCGATGGATGGGCCAGCGAGCGAGCCGGCGAGTCAGCAAGCCACCAAGGCCGCCGGCAGAAAAGCCGCGCTCACCACGCTGGTCTCGGTCTTTGAAGCTTCTCTGCGCCTGCTTTCGCCCTTCATGCCCTTCCTGACCGAAGAGATTTGGCACGCCCTCTACGACGGCAACCCACCCGCCAAGTCGATCGCACTCAGCAGCTATCCGCAGGCCGTCGAAAACCCGGCAGACGCGGCAGCGCTCGGTGAAATGGCCCTGCTGCAAAGCCTCATTGTCGAAATCCGCGCCCTGCGCAAAGAAGTCGGCGTAGAAGAGAAAGCCACCACTCCGGTCGAGGTTCGCATCGGCGTCAAGTTGCAAACCACCGTCCAGCAGAACATCGCCATGGTCGAGCGGCTGGCCAAGGTCAGTGAACTGCGCTTCGTGGCGGAGATTTCCGCAGGCCTCTCCAAGCACTCCACCGCGACCTTCGATGTAGCCGTAATCTACGAGCGCACCATCGACGTACCCGCCGAGCGCGCCCGTTTGACCAAGGACATCGAAAGATTTGAAAAGGGCATCGCCTCCGCGGAGCGCCAGTTGGGCAACGAAAGCTTCCTGGCCAAAGCTCCGGCCAAGGTAGTCGAAGGCCTGAAGAAGCAGGAAGCAGAAACCCGCCTCCTGCTTGAAAAAGCCCAAGCCGCGCTGGCAGCGCTACCAACCGAATAGTCGTCCTGGCACGCTGGTTTTCAAATAGAGGCCACATGCTTTTGAGGTTTGAAAAGCTTGTCGCCTTGAAAGGGCACGGCTTCAGCCGTGCCGCATGAGATGAAAAGAGACCTGGGCTTTAGCCCCTGAGGGAATGTATCTTTGAGAATCTGCATTTCCCTCGGCGGCTAAAGCCGCACCCATTTGCGATATTCTGCGGCACGGCTTAAAGCCGTGCCCTTTCAAAACACTGTCCTACCGGCACAATTGGGAAACCTGGCATATCCTCGATGCCGAAGTGTAGTTTTAGGAAACCGAACCATGGACTGGAAGAGCAGCCGCATCGACGCATTGGTGGAGCAGGCGCTGATTGAAGATCAGGCCGCCGCGGACACTACCACCAACCTCACCATCGACCCCAACCTGCGCGCCTCGGCCTCCATTCTGGCGCGGCAAGATCTGGTCGTCTGCGGTCTGGGCATCATCCCCCGCTTTCTGGCGATCTATGCCCGTCTCGACCCGCGCCCTTCGTCCCAAACCCGCTTCGAAATTGTCAGCAATCCAGAGATCTTCGACGGCGTCCGCGTGCACGATGGCCAGGTCCTGGCCGTCATCCGCCACAATGCGCGCGTGCTGCTCAGTTGCGAGCGCGTGATCCTGAACCTGATGCAGCACCTCAGCGGTATCGCCACGCTCACCCGCCAATACGCCGACGCCATCCAGGGCACCGCCGCCCACGTGCTCGATACCCGCAAAACCGTCCCCGGCCTGCGCACGCTGGAAAAATACGCCGTTTTGTGCGGCGGAGGCACCAATCACCGCCTCGACCTGGCCTCGGCCATCCTCATCAAAAACAACCACATCTCCCTCGGCGGCGGCCTGCCCGCGGCTCTCACCAACGCTCTGAAGCATCGCCAGGCGGGCCAGCGCGTTCAGGTCGAAGTCCGTTCGCCGCAAGAGTTGGAAGAAGCCCTGCAATACGGCGCGGAAGCCATCCTGCTCGACAACATGACTCCGGCCCAGGTGAAGCACTCGGTAGACCGCATCAAGGAATACACCCGCGCTCTGCCCCAGTCCGAGCCAAAGACCCGCTGGATTCCCACCGAAGCCTCCGGTGGCATTGTCCTTGAGAACATCCGTGCCTATGCCGAAACCGGCGTCGACTTCATCAGCGTGGGCGCTCTCACCCACTCCGCCAAGGCCGCCGACATCTCCATGCGCATCGAGGCGGAGTGAGTCCCGACCCGTTCAACTTGGCCGCGCTCGACCTTGCGCTTGCCGGCACAATCTTCGCCGGCAAGCTCCATTTTTCTCCGGTCACCGCCTCCACCAACACCGATGCGCTCGACGCCGCGCGCACCGGCGCACCGCATGGCTCGGTCTACTTTGCCGACGAGCAGACGGCCGGCCGCGGCCGCAGCGACCACGCCTGGCACTCCGCCGCTGGTGAAGGCCTTTACGTCAGCGTCCTCCTCCGTCCGCAAATCCCCGCCCTTCGTCTCCTACTTTTGCCTCTGGCCGCCGGCCTAGCCGCCGTCCATGCCATCCGCGAAACCACCGGTCTCACTGCGGACCTGCGCTGGCCCAACGATCTCCTAGCAATCTGGC
>CAVZNE010000018.1:0-7806 GCA_963776445.1 Terriglobales bacterium | reverse complement strand
TCCTCCTGGTCGACTGCGATCCTCAGGCCAACGCCTCCTCTGGCCTTGGTCTCCAGCGCGACGACAACCGCCATTCCATCTATGACGTACTGATGGGTGACTCCCCTGCCGCGCAGGTCATTCTGCCCACGGAAATCGATCTGCTGTCTCTTCTGCCCGGCTCCAAGAACCTGACCGGCGCCAATATCGAGCTGGCCTCTGCCACCGACCGCGCCCTGCGCCTGCGCCGTGCGCTGGAACCGGTCCAGTGCAACTACGATCTTGTGATTCTGGATTGCCCGCCGGCTCTCGATTTGCTCACTCTGAACGTTCTGTCCGCCGCCAATACCCTTATCGTTCCCATGCAGGCCGAATACTTCGCTCTGGAGGGCATTTCCGAGTTAGTCTCCACCCTGGAACGGGTTCGCGCGGCCTTCAACCCCGCTCTCACCATTGAGGGCGTCCTGCTGACCATGTACGACGACCGCACCAACCTGGCCCAGCAGGTGACCGAAACCCTCCGCGAATATTTCAAGGACCGCCTCTTCAAGACCGTCATCCCGCGCAACGTGCGCCTAGCGGAGGCGCCCAGCTACGGCAAGCCGGTGGCGCTGTACGATGTCCGCTCACGGGGAACCGAGGCGTACTTCGAGCTGGCCGGTGAGTTCCTGGCGCGCAACCACATCGAAAGTCCGCGCGCCAAAGAGCGCAAGGCGAATCCGCCTGCTGTCCGCGAAACCAAAATCCGTTTCTGGCCATACTCCTGATTGCTGTTCCCCTTGCAGGCCGCCGACACGACGCCTGCACCCCAGCAAAACCTCAATTCAAAAATGCCCCGGCGGCATTTGCCGGGATAAAGGACTTTACACATGACTGTTGCTGCCATTGAGACAAAACGCCGCGCCCTGGGAAAGGGGCTGGATTCTCTGCTGCCGCGCGTGCAGGCTTCTGCTCCCGCCGCTGCCGAAAATGAAGGCGGAAAGCCCCGTGAAATTCCCCTCGACCAGATTGATCCGAACCCCTTCCAGACCCGCACGCACGTGAATGAGGATCAGTTGGCCGAGTTGGCCGCCTCCATCACCGCCAACGGCGTAGTCCAGCCAATTCTAGTGCGCCCGCAGGCCAATGGCCGCTTCCAGCTCATCGCCGGCGAGCGCCGCTGGCTGGCCTCGCAGCAGGCCGGCAAAGCCACCATCCCGGCGATTCTGCGCCAGGTTTCCGACGAGCAGGCAATGGAAATTACCATCGTCGAAAACCTGCAGCGCGCCGACCTGAACCCCATGGAGCAATCGCGCGCCTTCGAGCGGCTCTCTCGCGAGTTCCACATGACCCAGGAGCAGATGGCGATCCGCACCGGCAAGGATCGCGCCACGGTGGCCAACTTCCTGCGCCTGCTGCGGTTGCCCTCTTCCGTGCAGGCCCGCGTCGAGGCCGGCGAGCTGAGCTTCGGCCATGCCCGCACCCTGCTGGCCTTCGAACACGCGGAAGAGATGGAGAAAGCGGCCCAGCGGATCGCCGCGCTCTCGCTTTCCGTGCGTCAGACTGAAAACTACGTACAGGGTCTCATTCACCCCGAGCGCAACAAGAAGGAAATCAAGCCCGAGGAGCCCGTCGATCCCAACGTCCGCGAGGTCCAGGTGCGCCTGCAGCGTTCCCTCGGGTTGAAGGTCCACATTGAAGATCACCGCGGCCGCGGCAAAGTCATCATCGAATACTCGCGGCTGGAGGATTTCGATACGCTGCTGGAGCAGTTGGCAGGGGACTGAAGCGCCGGACAAGAGAGATTGCCCAGGGAACAGAGCGGGATATGCTCTTGGATTAAAATGTAAGTTGTTGATATTAAAATAGATAAGTGCACGCCTAAGAGATTATGCTGATATCTGGTGGCGCGGCTTCGGTTGCGCCACCCATTTTGGAGCAGAAGAACCTTACGCCGGCAGCGTTTCCTCAACAGCCTTTCCAGCCGCTCCAAACCGGCAAGACATCCCTTCAGGCGGACTGCATGTTCCGCAGCCCACCGGATATACTTTGCTTTCATGGCGCAAACGCCAATTAGAGCGATTCCGCGCCAAGGGAGATCCCTGCTTTGTCCTTTAGCCGTAGAGGTTTTTTGAAGTCGCTTTCGCGGACCGCACTGGTTTTACCGTTGGAAGAGGTATTGCGCCTGGCGCGGCCAGCTTTTGGGCTCGCTGGCCAGCAGACTCCACAACCGCAGAAGCCCATGGGCAGCGCGCGCCAGGCATACGAGGCGCAGGCGCGTCCCGCGCCCAAAGGGTTGCCTTCGCCGGTCACCGGCACGCCGCTGGGCGTGCAGTTCGTCGATGTCGCCAAGCAGGCGGGGCTCGACGTGGAGATGCTCTTCGGCGGCGAGCACCGCAACAAGTATCTGCTGGAAACCACCGGCTGCGGCGCGGCCTTTTTCGACTACGACCAGGACGACTGGCTCGACATTTTTCTGGTAAATGGCTGGCGGCTGGAGGGCTTTCCCAAGGGCCAAGAGCCAGTCAGCCGGTTGTTCAAGAACAACCGCGATGGGACCTTTACCGATGTCACACTGAAGTCCGGGCTGGCGCGCTCCGGCTGGGGCCAGGGCTGCTGCGTGGGCGACTACAATAACGACGGCTGGAACGACCTTTTCGTCAGCTACTACGGGCAGAACGCGCTGTTCCGCAACAACGGCAACGGAACCTTTAAAGAGGTGACCAAGGAAGCCGGCCTCGAGCAGGACCGCCTGCGCTGGAACTCCGGCTGCTCCTTTCTGGACTACGACAAGGACGGCAACCTCGACCTGTTTGTGGGCAATTACATCGATTTCGACGTGAAAACAGCGCCTGCGCCCGAGGATGCCAACTGCACCTATAAAGGGATCGTGGTGGCCTGCGGGCCGCCGGGCCTGGAGGGTGGCAAGAACCTGCTTTACCACAACAACGGCAACGGCACCTTCACCGACGTGAGCGAAAAGGCCGGCATGTGGGGCACTCTGGGCACCTATGCGCTGAGCTGCGGCGTGGCCGACTTTGACAATAGCGGCTGGCCCAATATCTACGTAGCCAACGATTCCACCTCGGCCACGTATTACGTGAACCAGAAAGACGGCACCTTCAAGGACCAGGCGATTGAAGCGGGCGTGGCCTACTCGCCTGACGGCAAGCCCCAGGCGGGCATGGGCGTTTCCATTGGGGACTATAACCGCGACGGCCTGCTCGACATTGTGAAGACCAACTTCGCGGGCGATACCGACTCGCTGTTTCAGAACTTGGGCGACGGCTCTTTCGACGACCGCACCTACCAGGCTGGCCTGGGCATCAATACGCGGCTGCTGGGCTGGGGCGTCAGCTTTATGGATATGGACAACGACGGTTGGCTCGACATACTGGTCGCCAATGGCCATGTCTACCCCGAGGTGGACGGAACCCAGGTGGACGCCGCCTATGCCGAGCGCAAGTACCTTTACCGCAACTTGCGCAACGGCCAGTTTGAAGACGTGAGCCTGATCGGCGGCAGCGGCATTACGGCCGCAGTCAAGGCCAGGGGCTTTGCCGTGGGCGACTACGACAACGACGGGAATCTGGACGTGGTAGTGAACTGCGTCAATGCCGTTCCCCAACTGCTGCACTGCGAATCGAAGCTGAACCGCAGCTGGATCAAGATTCGCACCGTGGGCACCAAGAGCAACCGCACCGGCATTGGCGCGCGCATCAAGGTGGTGGCGCAGACCGGCACACCGCTGTTGACGGCCAAGCCGGGCACGCCGCTGACCCAGATTGAAGAGGTCCGCTCCTGCAATGGCTACTACTCGGCCAGCGACCTGCGCATCCACTTCGGCCTGGGCGAAGCCAAAAAGGTCGACCTGGTAGAGATTCGCTGGCCCTCTGGGGCCGTGGACTTTCTCAAGGATCTGGACGTGAACCGGCTCTACGTGATCCAGGAAGGCGGCAAGATTCTCAAGACCGACGCCTTCACGCCGTTCAAAAAGAAGGCCTGACGGCCGTTCGCCAGCCAACGCCATAACGGAAGAATGCGCACAGTCATTCTCGGAGGAGAGTAGAAAGAGGGACAGAACGCCGCCTGATTCCTCAGGGAGTACTCAATGTACCAATAGGGAAAGAGGAGAATCGCAAGGCAAGCGGGGCAAATGTCATACCCAAAAATAGACTTGCCCGAAACCTGATATGGATGCCGATAACTCGGCAGGCCGACAAAAATTCCATTTCCTGTATATATGCAGCACCAGAACCAGGGCAATACCGTCAGGATAATACCCAGCAGGCAGGTTCGATTGAACTATATTTATCAACCATTTGGTTGATGTATATCCCCACCCACGGGAGCAGAAGTGTCGGGAAGTCAAAGCCAGGCAGACGCGGAAGGAAGCGGGGCGTGAGGCGCCGGAGGTCAGACCACAAATGTACTGTCATTAATTTCTTATTTGTACTATTCATGCCTTGCATTTACCCCGGAAGCAAGGAATGCCGGGCAGGGCTTACGCCACAAAAACAAGCCTGCATGTTGTACTTTATATTTCAATCAATCGATTTATATAAGGTAGTTATTGCCCAAAAAACGCAAAAATCCCAAGCCCGGCAGCAGCCACGGGCAACCCTGAAAATGTTTACAAGCATTGATATGTCGTTTTTATCAGAACGCCCTTCGTTTTCTCAACTTTAGCCGTTGACAGCGGTCCATCGACTTGGGTAATGTATCGTTTGCTTCGGGGTATGCTCTTTTTGCTCCCGCTAAATCTCCACTGAGGGAACAGCTGCTCCGATTCTTTAGCAAACCTGCCATCGCGGCAGGGGAGCTTTGCCCGCCTGCTGGTTGATTTCAACCTGTCAGGCAAAACAGAATGACCATAAGTTCACACAGAGAACATAAAAGGCTTTTTCAGGAGACCGCATGAACAAGATTCTACGTACAGCACTTGTGCTGGCATTTTTTGCCTGCGCGAGTTTGCTCCTTACTACACAGGCCAGTGCCCAATCGGTTTACGGATCGATTTTCGGCACGGTGACCGATAAGACCGGGGCTGCAATTCCGAACGCCACGATCACGGTCAAGGACGAGGCCAAGGGCACCGTCTTTACTGTCACCTCCAACGGATCCGGCGATTACAGCGTGCCTCACTTGATTCCCGACGTCTATGACCTCAAGGTCACGCTCAAGGGCTTCAAGTCTTTCGAGACCAAGGGCATCACGGTCCAGGCCGATGTCGCGCCGCGTATCGATCCCACCCTTGAAGTGGGTGGCGGAACCGAAACCGTCGAAGTCAGCGCCGAGTCGCAGCCGGAATTGAAGACCGACCGCGCCGACGTCTCCACCGTATTTGATCAGCAGCAGGTTTCCAGCCTTCCGGTTGGCGACCAGAACTTTACCAACCTGCAGCTCCTCCTCCCCGGCGCCCAGCTTCTTGGCTGGTCTCACGCGGCCGACGAAAACCCCCAGGGTTCCAAACAGATTCAGGTAGACGGCCAGGCTTTTGGCGGAACCGCCTTTGAGCTGGACGGCACCGACAACCAGGATCCGATTCTGGGCATCATCGTCATCAATCCCGCCATGGACTCGGTTACCGAGACCAAGATCACCACGCAGAACTTCGACGCCGAATTGGGCAAGGCCGTTTCCGCGGTTGTGACCGCCCAGACCAAGTCGGGCACCAACAACTTCCACGGCAGCGTCTATGACTTCCGCACCGGCAACGCCAACCTGGCCCGCGATCCTTTCTCGCAGCCTGCTGGCTCCATGCCCGCCGGCCTGAAAAACCGCATGGGCGGTTCCTTCGGCGGCCCGATCCTGAAGAACAAGTTCTTCTTCTTCGGCAACTATGAAGGACAGCGTCAGAAGGTCGGCACCTCGGCCACCGACACTCTCCCCACCACTCTGGCCACCGAAAGCTGCCTAGGCAAGACTTCGGATTCGCAAGGCGGCACGGGCTGCGACTTCAGCGAGTATCTGACTCAGCTTGGAGCTGCCGGCACCATCTACAACACGTCAGTTGCACCGACCCTTGGCGCAGACGGCAAACTGCATTATCCGGCATTTGCGAACAACATCATTCCCAGGGCCATGATGGGCGCAGCCTCTGCTCCCGCGCTGGCGCTGCTGACCTACCTCGAGCCTTACGTCAAGTCCAGCAACATCAAGCTTGGTGGAGCTGGTTCGATTAATGGCCTGGACTCGAACTTCCACGAATCCGGCACCGGCCTGTTCAACAGCAACCAGTGGACGGTTCGCGGCGACTACACCGTGAACGACAAGGCTCATGCCTTTGCCCGCTTCTCGCGGTTCTGGGATACCCTGTCCGGCACGGTCATGTTCGGCGCAGCCGGCGGTCCTGGCTTCGGCATCAACAACTACGGCGGCAACTCCAATGGCGCCAACGACAGTCTGGCTTCCGGCATGGACATCGCTCTCAGTCCCAAAACTGCTGACCGATTTCCGCCTGGGCTACTACCGGTACAACGTCATCGACACCAAGTATGATCAGGGCGTCGAGTTTGCCAACACTCTTGGCATTCCGGGCATCAACACGGGCAGCAACTTCACTTCCGGTTCATCGGGCTTCCAGATGGCGAACGTTGCCGGTGGCAGCGGCGGCACCCAGGGCGAACCAGTCTATGGCGCCGGCCTGGGCATCAACCGTTGCAACTGCCCGTTGACCGAACGCGAAGATCAGTTCCAGATCGTCAACAACTGGACCCGCGTTGAAGGCAACCACACCGTCAAGATCGGCGCCGATCTGCGCTACGGCCGCAACCTCCGCGTTCCTTCCGACACGGACCGCGCTGGCCTGCTCCACTTTGACAACGGCCCAACCGAAGATCCGGCTGCCGGAACACCGGGCGGACTCGGCTTTGCCACGTTCATGCTGGGTCATGTCGACCAGTTTGGCCGTTACTACTCCACGTCCACCAACGCCAAGGAATTTCAGAAGCGCACCTTCTTCTATGCGCAGGATACCTGGCGCGCAACCCGCAGCCTGACCCTGAACCTCGGCCTTCGCTGGGAGCTTTACTTCCCGGAGACAGTCAACGCCGCGGGTAACGGCTCCCTGCTCAACCTGGATGACGGCTATCTGCATGTGGCCGGCATTGGCGGCATCGGTTCCAACCTGGGTTGGACTGCTGACAAGAAGAAGATGTTCGCTCCCCGTCTTGGCTTGACCTACCAGTTGGATCCGAAGACCGTCGTTCGCGCCGGTTATGGACGCAGCTTTGACACTGGCGTCTTCGGCTCCATCTTCGGCCATACCGTTACGCAGAATCTGCCGGTTTTGGGCAACCAGTCCATCAACGCAGCCACGGCCACCGGCAGTGCATTCGCGCTGAATGTGGGTCCCATTGCCCCGCCGACCGTTACCGTCCCCAGCAACGGCTTGCTGCCGAATCCGGGATCCTCGGTTACCTCCAGCGCTCGCAACAACCCGCTCAACTTCCCGACGATCGATGCCTGGAACCTGAGCGTGCAGCGCTCCCTGACGCCGACCCTCACCTTGACTGTCGCTTATGTGGGCAACAAGGGAACACACACCCTGAGCGACGGCGACGGCAACGGCACGGACCCCAACGAACCAGCGATCAACCTGCCTGGCTCCTACAGTGTCAACGGCCAAGCCTTGCATTATGATCCTTCCGTGGCGGCCAACACCATCGCGGCCAACGGCGGAACCTCCACCAACAACTTCCTGCAGCGCTATTACGGCCTGTCCCTGCCGGCCTGCAAGGATGCCAACTACACCCAACTGACCAGCGAGCCCTTCATCAAGAC
Source organism: Terriglobales bacterium (assembly GCA_963776445.1). Lineage (GTDB taxonomy): Bacteria > Acidobacteriota > Terriglobia > Terriglobales > Acidobacteriaceae > Telmatobacter. The sequence continues at coordinate 63 of CAVZNE010000018.1, read as the reverse complement.
CGGCATGTGCGGCTGGGAAGACGGCATTGCCTACAGGGGAAGCACGCAGAACACCGAGTTCGA
>CAVZNE010000017.1:0-4632 GCA_963776445.1 Terriglobales bacterium | reverse complement strand
CCAGTTGGCTGGCATCAACGCCATCCTCTACTACATGCCCAGCATCTTCGCGGCTGCGGGTTTCAGTCAGCTCTCCGGCGACCTCCAGGCCATCGCCATCGGCGCCACCAATCTGATCTTTACCCTGGTTGGCATGACGTTCATCGACCGCTTCGGTCGCAAGAGTTTGTTGATGGTGGGCGCCGCGGGAACCTCGATTTGCCTTGCCGGCGTGGCGTGGGTCTTCAATTCAAACAGCCATCAAGCCGCCCTGCTCGGACTGTTGGTGGTCTATATCGCCTTCTTCGCTCTGTCGCAGGGCGCGGTTATCTGGGTCTACATCGGCGAGGTCTTTCCCACGTCCGTTCGCTCCAAGGGACAGGGCGCGGGCAACGCAAGCCACTGGATCATGAACACCATCATCGCTTTCACCTTCCCGATTCTGGCGCACAAGTACGGGTCGGGGATGCCCTTCGTCTTCTTCGCCTCCGCCACCTTGTTGCAACTGATTGTGGTTACGTTGTTCTACCCGGAAACCAAGGGACAGACCCTGGAACATTTGCAGAGGAGACTGGTAAGGAACTAACGAGCACGCGGAGCTTCCGAAACGCAGTTCCTCTTTCTGTGAGACAAGACAGTGTGAATCTCCAGCAGGAATAGAGAAAAGTGGAGGAACTTCCGGGCGAAACGACAAGACCGGGACAACGTCCAACTCGGAGATTTGCTGTTTCGCCGTGCGTCGCCGGGTGCCCCGGTCCTTGCTGTTGGGGACCGGGGAGAGATGGATGCTTCAGCCAGAAAGAGATTACTCCGCGAAACATGCCGCAGCGGCATGCCATCCGTCTCTGGTTTTGCTATAGATTCCACGACACTTGGCGACATAGCCGGCTTAAAAAAAGAATTTCGAGGCGAACTGAATCAGGCGCGGATTGGTTCCCGGATCGGTGCTGGTAATTACTCCGAAGTTCGCGTTGTTCTGTGTGCAGCAGCTTGTGCTTGGCGGAGCAAACTGCGTGCGATTCAATAGATTAAAGAACTCCACTCTGAACTCAAAGCCGGCTCGGTCCTGCTCGCCGAGCAAGACTCTCTTGAATCCAGCCAAGTCAAAATTATTGACGCCATCGGCGCGCAAGGTTGGATCGACGCGCGGCTCGGTCCCAAAGGTAAAGTCGGCAGGTGCGGCAAAGCACGCGGTATTGAACCAACCGTGGAGCCGGTTGGTTCCGCTGAATGGAGCGGATTTTCGGCAGGAAGGCAGCAGGTTGGGCCGTGAGCCGGCCCCGAACAGGGTCACGTCATTCACCTGTCCGCTGTTGAACACCAGCGGGAATCCTTTTTGCAAGGTGGTTACGCCGTCTATGCCCCAGTCTCCGAGGATTCTGTTTAGCGTGCTGCCGATGTGGGCCAGATAGCGCCGGTTCTGTCCGAGCGGCATATCCAGGACATAACTGATTACCAGGCGCTGGGGCACATCCTGCGAGGATAAAGAGCGCTCTGCCCGCAGGTTATTATTGTCCTGAATTACCCCTACGCTGTTTTCAAGCCAGGCCGTCAGAGTATCTGTATTGCTGATCAATTTGGACTTTGTATAAGAAGCGAGAAGAGCGCCACCGTCCGAAAATCGTTTCTGGGCGGTAAGTTGGAAGGAGTGATAGATACTGTCATACGACCCCTGTCCGGAGAGTTCAACGCTGGTGTATTGGGGGTAGGGTCTGAGCAGTTGCCCCACGGTCGTGGTTGCAGCCGCAAGAGCCAGCGCGCGGCCGTCGACCAGAAAAGGATTCGGCGCAGGATGGAGCAGAGCAACGGCCGACCGGCCGCCCTGGGCAAACTGGGCTGCCGCCGCGGAGAGAAGGCTGTCGGAAATCTGATTGATCTGTTGCGAATACTGCTCTAAATGGTTTCCTCTCGATCCGACATAGGCGACGACAAAGGAGAGCTTGCCAGGCAGTTGTTGATCGAGGCTGATATTCCACTGCTGAACGTAGCCGTGGGGGTGGTTGCTGCTGTTTGCCTCGGTGATCGACTGCACCACCTGGGTAAGAAACTGCTGGGTTCCCAGGGTCCCCAGGGTCCTGCCCGGCGGCGGGGAAATGCCATCCGGAAAAGGAAGGGAGATGGTGTTATAGGGGTGGAGCCCGTCCACTGTCCCGGTATAAGTAGTGCTTGCCGCATTCACCATATCGTTGCTTGGGTTCAACGCATAGGTGACATAGTTCGGAATCCAGAAGATGCCGTAGCCGCTCCGCATCACGGTGGAAGGCGACAGGCTATAGGCAAGGCCCATCCGCGGCGCGATGTTGTCCTTGGCCAGGGGAAGATTGTTTCGTCCGGTTGGAGAGACCAGAAACACGTCTCCCATCACCGGCGCCGATCCGGCCGCCATGAACTGATTGATGTAGCTGACCGCGTGAGGGTCGAAATAGGAGAGGCGATTGAGGCGTTCGGACCAAGGTCCTTGCAGCTCATAGCGGAGGCCAAGATTCAGCGAAAGCGCCTGGGTTGCGCGCCAGGTGTGAGTCGAGTAGAACGCGCGATACACCTGCTTGCCCGCGGTGAAAGAGGGAACGACAGCCTGCGCGGAGTAGTGGTTGTTGACGTTGCTGAAGTTGTCCGCGTATCCCAACAGAAAATCGGCCATGGGCAAGCCGCTAAAGCATGGCTCGCCGATTCCGCAGAAGTCGAAAGCGCCGCTGGCGACATTTGTCTGGGCCGCGTCATCGTAGCTGACTTCGAATTGAATGCCAACGTGATACAGGTGCCGGCCCCGCACCAGGGTAATGCTAGGCGATAGATTGTATTGAGTATTGCGATCGCGGATATAGCTTTGGCCCTGGGAACACATGATGTTGTCGGCGAAGCTGGCCACGCAGGGCGTAGGGGGCGTGCGCATGATGGAGGGAATTGCGCTATTGTAGCCCGCAGGCCATCCGATCGAAGTCAGATCGAAGCCTGCATTTTTTGGGGAGCGGAGATAGGCGAAATAACTGATCCCGGCATTCACATCGAAGATGGTCGTGGAACTGATGCTGTAGTTGTATCCTGCCGCCAATGCTTTGGTGGCGTATTGTTCCAGGCAACGGTCCAGGCAAAGCCCGTTCTGGAGCGGGTCGATGGGCAGATCGAGCAGGTTCGAGTAGCTGAAGCGGGCGAAGAGCTTTTGCCTGCTGGTGATGTCCTGATCCACTCGTCCGACCACCTGGTTCTGGTTTCCGCCTGTATTGGCGACGGTATTGAAGTTGTTGAAGGTTCCTGAAGGCGCGGTGATTCCGGCGGTGTTCGGGAGCGGCCAAAGATAAAGGAGCGCTTTCGATGTGGGGTTGATGCGGTTGACGGGGATGAGATTGTTTGGAAATGGCGCTGGCTGGGAGTCGCTTGTGGGGCAGGCGCCCTGGGCATTCAGGACGCTGCCGGCACAGGGGTCCATCATCACGGTGCTGAGTGCCGAAAAATCTCCGCCCCGTTCTGCTTCCGTTGGGACCGTTGTCGTAAAGGGGCTCCCGGTGCGCAGCCGGAATCCCTCCCAACTCGTGAACCAGAAGGTTCGATTGTTGGCGCAGCAGTCGTGAAGGTTGAGCGGGCCGCCCGCTTCAGCGCCAAACTGGTTTTGGACCCATGGGGGGCGCGGCTTGCCTACCTGATTCAGAAAGTAGTCGTTTGCATTGAAGAGGCGATTGCGCAGGTATTCGTAAACCTCGCCATGAATCTGCTGGGTTCCGGCCTTGGTGCTCAGGTTCATGACTCCGCCGGCGAAGCGGCCCCATTCGGCGGGCAGATTGACGGTATGCACTTTGAACTCCTCAATCGAGTTCTGCGTGGGAATCAAGATGGGCATATTAATGTAGGTGATATTGAGCGGCTGCCCATCCAGGTATTCTACGCTTTGGTTGCCGAAGGCTCCGTTGACCTGGTAATTCCCCCATCCGAAGGGGTTAACGCCCACCGGTGTTCCGGTAGCGCTGCCTTGGGGAATCACGGAAGGAGCAAGCGCAATCAAATTGAATACATTCCGTCCGTTGAGGGGCAGTTCGTTGGCCTCGCGGCGTTCGACCACCGTTCCCAGGCTGGAAGATTCTGTGTCGAGCCGCTGCCCGCCGCCCGCCACGGTTACGCTTTCGGAGGCGGAGCCAAGCTCCATCTCAAAATTGAATTCAAGTGCATCCTGAACATGCAGCAGGATTCCGGACTCGATGACTGCAATGAAACCCAACTTCTCAATATCGATGCGGTATCTTCCCGGGGGCAAGTCAGCCACGTAGTAAATGCCAGATGCATTGGTGAGGCCATAATAGGGAATTCCGGTGCTGGTATTAATGACCCGAACGGTGGCGTCGCGAATGACCGCCCGGTGCGAGTCGGTGATTCTTCCGGTGAGCGAGGCGGTAGTGGATTGTCCTTGCAGGAGGCAGGGCGAAAGCAGCAGGAGAAGGGCAAGAGGTCCGCGGCAAAGGATGGCGTTCCGCAGCGAGTGAAAATAACGCAACATTTCCTCCTGGAACTCTCAAGGCACACAATGAATTTACTCTGAGCCAAGATCACGCGGCGAGTCCGCGGCGAGAAGGTCAGCCAATCTTGTAGGCGCAATTATATAGATACGCTCGGGCGGGGAGATTTGTACCACGATTCGTCATCGATTTTGTGACGGAAGTTTCT
>CAVZNE010000016.1:0-8009 GCA_963776445.1 Terriglobales bacterium | reverse complement strand
AACAGGAACCACTCCACCACGCCCAGGGCCACGATGAACGAGACCACGAAGCCGATGGCGAGGACAACCCAACTGTCGGCGGTCATGACCACATGGGCGGCTTCGCCGGCCTTGGGGTGAATCTCCTTGAGCAGATCCCAGGCGGTGGCGGCGATCATGGTGGGAATGGAGACGAGGAAGCTGAACTCCAGGGCGGCGGGGCGGTCCAGGCTAACCAACTGGCCGGCGGCGATGGTGGACATGGAGCGGGAGGTTCCGGGGAAGACAGCCGACAGCGTCTGGCAGAGGCCGATCCAGATGGCCTGGGGCAGGGACATCTGCTCGACGTCGTGCGTGCTGGCCTCGCGGTTTGAGGCCCAGACATCGACGGCCCACATAACAACGCCGCCGATCAGCAGCGCCAGGGCAATGGCCTGCAGGCTGCCCAGGTTCTTTTCGCTCCACTTGTGCAGCGCCAGGGCGGGAATCGAGGTGCAGATAAAGGCGATGGCGGTGAGCGAGATGGGGTGGTTCAACCAGTTGCGGTCTCCGTTTTCGCCCTTGGGGAAGGTGCGGAGGAAGCCGACGATGCGGCTGAGGAAGAGCAGGCAGAGGGCCAGGATTGCGCCCAGCTGGATGACGATGGTGTACATCTTCCAGTAGGGGTTATCCAGGGGAATCTTCATCAGGGCTTCGGTAATGCGCAAATGCGCCGTCGAGCTAACCGGTAGGAATTCGGTCAAGCCTTCCACAATGCCTAAAATGACGGACTGAAAATACTCGTTCAAGAAGCCTCCGGAGAGCGGATGTCGTACGCCGGCAACAGGACACAAAAACGCATGCGCCGCTTATTCCCGGTCAATGCCGTAAACAGGAATGCCTTCATCCAATTTGTACACCAGCGCCGCGGCCCGCGCCGCAAAGTCCGATGAAGCGAAGTGTTCTTTGAGTTTGGCGGCCAGTTCGCGGGCGTGAGTGTGGGCGCTGCTGCTTTTATTATCGCTGCCGTCGGCGGCGTACATGTCAGTCAGTACCGCTTGCCGGTAGACGGCCTGATACAGAGCCTGCGCGGTGCGTGGGCCATCGGGATATTCGGCGGAGTACTTTTCGTAATATTCGGATTCCTTGTCGGGGCACTTTGTCGATCCCTGCCAGTCGCCGCAGAGCTTGTTGTCGATCAGGGAAAATGCGGCGAGGGCGGCCTGGCGCGTGCGGGGATAGTACTTGAGGATCTTCTTCATCTCGTCCTCGTCCATCTGATCGCGCAGGTAGGCCTGCTTTTCGTGGGCGGAAGGGCGAGAGGAGGCATCGGCCTTCTGCAATTGCCACTGCACGTCGGCCGCGCGCCAGGCCGCTTCCGGCACAAGCGGCGAGTTGGGGAACATCTCAACCAGGCGGAGGTAGAGCAGGCGGGCGCTTTGGGCGGCCAGGGCGGGGCCGCGCGGGTCGTTGGCCAGAGACTCCTGATTGGCGGCTTCGCCCATCAGCACCAGGTCGCCGCCCGCGGTGGATTCAACCACGATGCCCTTGGCTTCCATCCAGCCGGAGATGGGCGGGGTGACTTCATCCGTGCCGACCAGCGGGGCGTCCTTCTGGCGCGCTTCCTGAAGATCCGTATTGGCATAGACGCGCAACCAGGGGCCGCTTCGCTCGGCGACCACCATTTCGCGGCCAATCTGCACGCGGTCCACTTTTTGCGAGGCGCGGTCAGGGGAGATGTAGAGCCAGGTGACGCGGAGGGCAGTGGCGCGGGGACCGGCCATGGGCTTTTCCTGCTGCTGCGGTTTCTTGTCAGCCAGAGCCGGCAGGGCGGCGCAACACAGGGCGAGGGCGAGGAGGAGGCGGGATTTGGTTTTCATCGCTGAAAGAATCCTAACGCAGAGCTTGCGGTGCAGGAGCTTTACCCGTTAGACGGGGTTTCGGTGAGGATGGCGGCGAGGAGTTCGGGGGCGACGTTGCCGCCGCCGACGACCGCGACCGCTTTGGTGTAGGCGGGCAACTGGGCGGCGTGGAAGAGCAGGGCGGCGGTGGCTACGGCTCCGCTGGGCTCGGGAACCAGGCGCGTGGCGGCGACGATGGCGCGCATGGCGGCGCGAATCTCCGCTTCGGTCACCGTGACGATGCCGTCGACAAAGGCCTGGATGTGGGCGAAGTTGCGCTCGCCAACGCTTTGCGTGCGCAGGCCGTCGGCGATGGTGCGGCTGGTCAGCTCCGCGCCCCAGGTGACGATTGCGCCGGTGCGGAAGCTCTCCGCGGTGTCGGCGGCCAGCTCCGGCTCCACGCCGAAGACCTTGGCGTTGGGGCACAACTGCTTGATGGCCGCCGCTACTCCGCTGAGCAGGCCGCCGCCGGAGACGGGAACCAGAACCAGATCGACGTCGGGCAGGGCCTCGGCAATTTCAAGGCCGCAGGTGGCCTGGCCGGCGATGATCTGCTCGTCGTCGTAAGGCGGAATGACCACGTAGCCGTGGGCGCGCACCAGCTCTTCGGACTTGGCGAGGCGCTCGCTGGAGGCCACGCCCACATCCACCACTTCGGCTCCAAGGGCCAGGGTGGCGGCGCGCTTGATGGCGGGGGCGTTGGAGGGCATGACGATGACGGCTTTCGCGCCGACTTCGCGGGCCGCATAGGCCACGCCCTGGGCATGGTTGCCGCTGGAGTAGGTGATGACGCCGCGGCGGATTTCGTCGGGCGTGAGCTGGAGAATCTTGTTGGCCGCGCCACGGATTTTGAAGGCACCAATGGGCTGGAGGCTTTCCGCCTTGAGCCAGATGCGTTTGTCGGTTCCATAGCCGGAGAGGCCGGGGAAGCTTGCTTCAACGAGCGGGGTTTTGACGGCGATGGAGGCGATGCGCGCGGCGGCGGCGCGGATGGTGGGAATGGAAACCAGGTTTTCGCTCATTCTGTGTCCAGTCAAGAATCGAGAATGCAAGTTCAAAAAAACAAACGACGTTTTGGAGTGTATGCTTTCCCACCCATCGCAAAGAACGCGATGGATGGGGCACCCAGTTTCATCCACTGTGAACAAAAACATGACGATGGTGGGCACCCAGTTTCATCCACGGCGGGTCGAAAAAGCCGGTGGATGATTGACCACATCGTGCTCCTGTCGCGCAAAGAGCGAAGGGGACAGGCTAAAGCCTGTCCCCTTCACTGTAACTGCTGTGTCGCGGTTAGAGTTCCAGAATGATGGGCATGACCATGGGACGGCGGCCGGTGGACTTCTGGATGAGGCGCTTAAGTTCCACGCGCACCTTCTCCTTCACCATGCCGTAGTCGGAGCGCTGCTCGGCGGACAGGCCGTCGAGGGTTTTGAGCACCACTTCGCGGGCCTGATCGGTGATGTCCGCGCCGCCGAAGCCGCGCATGACCACTTCCGGGGCCTGGGCGATTTTGCCGGTGCGCTTGTTGATGGCCAGAACCGCCAGCACCACGCCGTCTTCGCTGAGGATCTTGCGGTCGCGGAGGACCAGATCTTCAACCACGTCGATGGAGGAGCCGGAGTCGATGAGGATGCGGCCCGCGGTGACCTTGTCCTTCTTGCGGGCGTCGTTCTTGTCCAACTCAAGCACATCGCCGTCTTCAATGACGATGGCGTGCTCGACTGCGCCGGTTTCCAAACCCAGCTGCGCGTGTTTGCGCAGGTAGCGATAGTTGCCGTGCACAGGGATGAAGAACTTGGGGCGCACCAGGTTGATGAGCAGGCGCAACTCCTGCTGGCTGCCGTGTCCGGAGACGTGGATGAGGCCGTTGGTGCCATCGTCGTAAACCACGTTGGCTTCGCGGCGGAAGAGGTGGTCGATGACCTGATAGATGCTCTTCTCGTTGCCGGGAATGACGCGGGAGCTGAGGATGACGGTATCGCCGGCGTCGATGTGCGCGTGGCGATGATTGGCGACGGCGGCGCGGCTGAGGGCGCTCATGGGCTCGCCCTGGGTGCCGCTGATAAGCACCATCAGGTTCTCAGGCGAATAGTCCTTCATCTGGCCGGGATTGATGATGAGGCCCTTGGGCACGTTGATGTAGCCCAGGTCCTGCGCAATCTCGGTGCTCTCCATCATGGAGCGGCCAATGATGGCCACCTTGCGCCCGTACTGGTGCGCCAGGTCGAGAGCAATCTTCATGCGGTAGATGGACGAGGAGAAGCAACTGAAGAAGAGCTTCTTCTTGGTCTGGGAAAAGATTTCGTTCAGCCGTGGAATGACCGCGCGCTCACTGGGGGTGTAGCCGGAGCGCTCGACGTTGGTCGAGTCCTGCAGCAAGGCCAGCACGCCGCGCTTGCCGTACTCGGCAAAGGTGTGCAGATCGAATCCCTTGCCGTCGAGCGGCGAAAGGTCGATCTTGAAGTCGCCGGAGTGGATGACCACGCCGACGGGGGTTTCAATGGCCAGGGCGATGGCGTCGACCAGCGAATGGGTCACACGGATCGGCTCAATGGTGAAGGGGCCGATGGTGAACTTTTCTTTGGGAGTGATTTCGATGAGGGTGGTTTCGTCGAGCAGGTGATGCTCTTCGAGATTGCCCTCAACGTACGCCAGGGTGAACTCGGTGGCGTAGACCGGGACCTTGAGCTCGTTCAAAATCCAGGGCAGGCCGCCGATGTGGTCCTGGTGGCCGTGCGTGAGGATAATGCCGCGCACATGTTGTTTGTTTTCAATCAGGTAGGTTATATCGGGGACAACGACGTCTACGCCCAGCAACTCCGACTCGGGGAACATGAGGCCGGCGTCGATCACGATAATGTCGTCTTCCCAACGCAGTGCGAGGCAGTTCATGCCGAACTCGCCAAGCCCGCCCAGGGGTATGATTTTCAGTTTTTTTGTTTGCATCTGTCAGATTTGATGCTAACACCCGTAGCCCTTGACATGTGGATTGATACAGTTGTATGGCCGGAATTGGGCTTGGGCGAAGCCCGGACGCGGAGGCGGGGCCGGGCTTTGCCTAGCGCAGCAGGTCTTCGAGGGCGGTGCTGAGGCTGGTTTTGTCGTCGCGGTATTTCACGATGACGGGCGCGTAAAGCGAGAGGCCCCATTCCTGCCCTTTGCCTTTGCTGACTGCGCGGGAGCCGGGAACGACGACGGCGTTTTCCGGAATGATGAGGGGCAGCTCTGCGGTGGCGCGGAGAATGGTTCCGTTGACCAGGTCGAAGACCGGGGTTCCGCGGGTGAGAATGGTTCCCGCGGCCAGCACCGCGCCCTTGCGGACGATAGCGCCCTCGTAGACGCCTGCGTTGCCGCCGATCAGCACGTCGTCTTCAATGACCACGGGGCTGGCGTTGATTGGCTCGAGCACGCCGCCGATCTGGGCCGCGGCGCTGAGGTGCACGCGCTTGCCGACCTGCGCGCAGGAGCCGACCAGGGCGTGCGAGTCGACCATGGTGCCCTCATCCACGTAGGCGCCCGCATTGATGTACATGGGCGGCATGCAGACCACGCCGCGGGCCACATAGGCTCCAGAGCGCACCGAGGAACCGCCGGGAACCAGGCGCACGCCTTCGGAGGCGGCGAAATGGCGGGCCGGGTAGGTGTGCTTGTCGACAAAAGAAAGACCGATGGATGTCATATCTTCGAGCACGCCCAAGCGGAAGCCGAGCAGGATGCCCTGCTTGACCCAGGCGTTGACCCGCCAGCCGGTGGGCGAGGCTGGGTCGGGCGAGGCGGAGCGGACTTCGCCGGATTCAATCGCCGTGCGCAGGGCCAGGAAGGCGTCCATGGCGGTCGAGTCCTGAATGGCGGCGGGTCCAGCGGCAAAGAGCCGCTCAATGTTCTCTTGGAGAGGGGAAATGGTCATGGCAGTTCGAGTTTATCAAGATTGACGCGCTCGGATTGCCATCTTTGTTCGTTCTGTCCGCATTGCTGAAGGCAAGCGAGCAGAGGTCAAGCGCAGAGCGCGTTGGCGGGGGATGCCGCGGCGCGGGGGGGGCCTCAAGCTGCTTGCCAGTGTACCGGTTTGGGTCTTGACTGCCCATGCAAGGAGGCGGGTTGCAGCCGGAAGGAGTTTTTGCCCGCGGGGATCATGGCCATGGGGATCGGGTCCACGTAGGGTTTGGTGTGAAAATTCTTGGATTCCAGCCATGCGCACAGGCGGGGATCGTGGATCTCCGGCTGGCCACGCCAGAAATCGGGCGCCAGTGGGCACTGGATCTGCAAATGGTCCAGTTGCAGCTCAATCACCGCAATGCTCCTGGGGAAATAGCGGCGGACGTTGCTGACGCCCACGTGCAGACCCGTTACCATGCGGCCCTTGCAATGTGTTTTGACGACCATAAAGCACCTGCTCTTCCATTTCAGATGAAGCAAGTTTAAGGATGCGGGCAAGGGGAGAGTGCCTTCTGCTGCTATGGAATCGCGCGGCGGGTTCCATTTTGAAACGCACTTTTCTGCGAAGACAATTCCGGGAAGAAGGGAAGCCTCTTCTTGCGCCCAGTCTGGAACTCATCCGGTTGTGCGTTTTTCGAATCGCCCCATCCGACTATGGGGCGCGTGCAGGCGTGCAGAACCTGCAAAACTAGGATGCTCCCATAAAAACGAAGAATTCTGTTCAATTTTGAACAATTTCCGGGCCTGGGCACAAAAAATCAGGCAGACGGGTTGGAGGGCAGATACGGACAGGAAGAAGTGAGCGGCAGCGGCATGGGCTGCTTGATAAGCAGGCTGTCCAAATCAACGGTGGTGAGGACGCGGGCGATGGTGGTGGCGGCGGTTCCGTTGCCATAGGGGTTGACTATGCCGCGGAGGGACGCGCGAAATTCTGGACGGAGGGCCTGCTGAAGGCCAGACAGGATAGCGTCGGTTTCCGGCGGCACGTCGAGGATGTTCGCGGCGCGCTCGCGGCCTTGCTGGCGCATTCCAACGTTGACCGCGGGCAGGGCGAAGGAGGCGGCTTCCATGATGCCGGAGGAGGAATTGCCGATCATTGCATCGACTTGCCCCAGCAGGCTCCAGTAGGTGACGGCGTCGAGGTTGACGAAGAGGTGGGTCTGGGGGCGAGTGGCGGCCAGTGCCTTGGTCCGTTCGATGAGCGCGTAGCTGCCGGCGTCGGAGTTGGGATAGACGAAGAGGAGCTGGCCGGGCGTTTGGGACAGGGCGGCAAACAGGGCGTCGGCTTCCGCTGTGGTGTCTTTGAGGATGGTGACCGGGTGATAGGCGGCCAGCACGGTCGGCTGCGTGAGGGTGAGGCCGAGGCGGGCTTCGAGGGCCGCGCGGTCGAGTAATTGTGGAGCGGCGCAGGTGGTCCAGCGAGGGCGCTCCGGCGTGGTGGACGCGCCAGGGTTCCTCGCCCAGGGCGATGACGCGGCGGCGGGCGGTGGGCGTGGAGGTGAAATGGATGTGGGCCAGCTTGGTGAGGGCGTTGCGCACCTGGTCGTCGATGGCGCCCTGGCTGATTTCGCCGCCCTCGATGTGGGCGATGGGAATGCGCAGGGCCAGGGCAACGGAGGCGGGGGCGAGCATCTCGTAGCGGTCGGCGATGAGCAGCAGCAGGTCGGGCCGCCAGGCGGTGAGCGCGTCGGCCAGGCCGAGCATGGCGAGGCCGATGGTCTTGGCCATGCCGGTGTCGGTGTCGGAACTGAGCAGGCACTCGATGCGCGCCTGGATGGGGAAGCCGTCGCGCTCGATTTCCTTGATCGTGTTGCCGAACTCCGGCGAGAGATGCGCGCCCAGGGCAAAGACGCCCAGTTCGACCTCGGGGTGCGCGGCCAGCTCGCGCAGCGGCCAGTAGAGGTGGCTGTAGTCGGCGCGCGAGGTGGTGACGACGCCGATGCGGCGCTTGCTGCTTGGGGTCGGAATCACAGGAGAAGTATAAATTGGCGGGGTTTCGGGCGGGGAGGAGAGGGAAAGCCCACCTTTGTGGCGATGCGGGGCTGCTGTCTGCTCGCATACACTGAATGGTTCAGCGGTGTTTTGCCGGGAAGGTTTGAGCCACATTGGGGAAGAAATTGATGAGAATGAACGGGTGCTGGCCCTTGCTCTTTTGGTGGTGGTTGCTACAGCGGCTGGCGTGATACGTAACTGAACCAAGTAGGCAGAACA
>CAVZNE010000015.1:0-8791 GCA_963776445.1 Terriglobales bacterium | reverse complement strand
TTATGCATCAACTCAACCCGTGCGACTGGGGCTACATCTGGTTCGCTGTAGCCATGGTCGGTAGAGCAAAATACAGTCCTGTAGCACGCCCTGCGGCCATCAACCGGTGTGCCAGAATCAAAGCCGCTTCTGTTTTTCCCGCTCCTGTAACATCCTCGAGCAGAAACAACTGGGGCTCGCTCAGGATTTCAACCTTGGCAGCATATTGTTGCAGTGGTGTCAGTTCCGCAAAGTCTGGAAAGAGACTCTTCACTTCCTTCCATGCGCTTACCTTCTGCGCATTCAGACCCGCTTCCCGCACGGCCTCTTTTGCTTTTGGACAAGCCACCTTCGTCCAATAATCCGGCAACGCCAGTGGCTTGGTCTGATAGAGAAAGTGATCGGAATTCGAACCGAGCCAGTCTGCCAACACCGCCAGCCCCGCCAGCCTCCAGGAGTGTTTGCGTAATTTCTTGCGCAACGCAAAGCTTGTAAGAGGTAGTTGATCGGGGAGAAGCAGGGCGGCTATATCGGAGGCATACTCCTCCGCCGCCGCCACATCCTCTGGAAGAAAGAAATCCTCGACCCGCAGCTTCAGCAGGCCTCCGGCGCTGCACTCTCTGGGAGGTTTACCATGATGGCCCGCGGAGGCGCGCATCCATATTTCCCAGAACTCTTCATCACTGTTTGTGCAAAGTGCTCCAGGAAACTTTTCGGCGAGATGACTGCTCCACAGCAGCCACCCCAGCGTGTCATGACGCTGCGTATAGCTCTTGCGAGGGTCAGATGAAACCAGGTCTTGCGATAGATCGACAGCTAGATTCTGAAAAGCGCGTGCAAACTTTCCCAAATCATGCAGCGCCAGGAATGCTACGCAGACTCTTTCAAGTTGCAGCAACGGCCAGCCCATATCATCTGCCTCTGGTGCTATCGAGAATCCCGGCAGCTTGAGCAGCATCTGGCCGCAAGCCGCAACATCCAAAGAATGAAAAGCCAGAAGATGGTAGGAGGCTAGACCTTCTTGCCTTGGATGAGCCTTTCCCCAATAGGAAAAGTATCTCCGCGCATTAAGCTGACTCATCTTCAAGGCTCGCCTTGCAGCTATGACTATTTCTCTGCAAGCATAGCATGGTTAAACCAGAGATACCGTTTGGTCGGGTTGATCCATCGGTGCAATCGCATTAACAGAATCTAGTGTCCTGAGTCTAAAGTTCGTTTACAAAATCGAGCGACGGAATCAAGGATCTGGTCCGCGGTTTTGTGCCATACGAAGGGTTTTGGATCGCGTTGTGGTGTTGGATGTAGCTCCGGATTGCCGTTTCCAGTTCTTTGGTGAAGCGATGGACGCCGCGACGGAGTTGCTTCTCCGTCAGAAGTGCAAACCATCGTTCCACCAGGTTCAGCCAACTGGCTGAAGTCGGTGTGATATGCAGGTGAAAACGCGGCCGCTTGGCCAGCCAGTCGCGGATCAGTTGGGTTTTGTGCATACCATAGTTATCCAGAATCAGGTGTACATCCAGTTCTGGCGGCACATTCTGTTCAATAGTGTCGAGAAATGCAAGAAATTCCACGCTGCGGTGGCGACGCTGCGTCTGGCCGATCAAGTTTCCCGATTTCGTATCCAGAGTGCAAACAAGCTGGTGGTGCCGTGGCGGGCGTAATCGTGGGTGCGGCGCTCGATCTGGCCCGGACGCATGGGTAACAACGGCGCGGTCCTGTCCAGCGCTTGTATCTGGCTCTTTTCATCCACGCATAACACCAGCGCGCGATCGGGCGGATCAAGATACAAGCCAACGATGTCGCGAACCTTTTCGATGAACAATGGATCTTTGGAAAGCTTGAAGGTATCGGCACGATGGGGAGCGAGCGAAAAGGCGCGCCAGATACGGCTGATGCTCGACTGACTAAGTCCGCACGCCCTGGCCATATCGCGCGTGGACCAGTGCGTGGCGCTTCTGGCTGACTCTCCAGCGTGCGTGCCAGAACTAACTCCACCTGCTTGTCCGTTAGCTTGCGCGAAGTGCCCGGACGCGGTTCATCCAACAGACCGTCGCATCCCGAGGCGAGAAAGCGCCGTCGCCACATGCCACGGTCTGCGCAGTGGTGGAAAGTTGTTTTGCGATGGAACGGTTGTTGCACCCATCGGCAGCCAACAGGACGATGCGTGAGCGCATGGCCAAAGGCTGTGCTGTTTTCGGCCGTCGGCTCCAGTTCTCCAGTTCTTCTCGCTGCTCGACACTGATCGTGACAATCGCTAATGGGCGGCCTGTACGCATCGATATCCTCTACTGTATTCGATGCGTACAGGCCGCCCATTTATGATAATTACTTTAGACTCAGGACACTAGCCGGAGGTCCTCTGAAATGAAGAGGTTGGGCCGCCCTCTAGCTGCGCATCCACCCCGCAACGCCGGTCGGCGCACCTCGTAAAAATGGCCTTTGGGGATGGCATCAGCGCCGCCGGATAGCGGTATTCAAGCGCGCGTTCTATTTCAAGCCGTAAAGCTGAGGCGGAGGGCAGTGATCGCGGCAGGCATTACCAAGCGGGTGACATGGCACACTTTCCGCCATTCACTCGCTAGCCTTCTGGGCCAGCAGAGTGAGGGCGTCAAGACGGTACAGGAACTGCTGCGTCATGCAACTTCCCGGATCACGCTTGACGTCTACCAGCTAGGCGCCACAGAGGCGAAACGCCATGCCCTGAACCGGGTCGCTGGAATCTTCGCACCGTCAGATCAGAACCAGGAAGCAGACAAATAATAGTCGCTCGAAGAACGCCGCCGGTAGCAGGCATGAAAAAGGCTCCCGTCAGGGCAAGCCGTTTACTTAATCTGTTGAAATCTGACAGCTCCTTGACTTTGCGCATCCAGCCGGCATGTTTTCACCAGAAGTTAAATGGTCTCAGAGCGTTACGCTTCGGGATACTCGCTATCCTGACTACTGTCGCTATATTCTCCCCATTGCTTCCAGTGGCCGTATCTCAGAACATCACCACTGGAGATCGGAGTACACACGAACTCAAAGAATTGTTTGATGCACAACGGTGGCAGAAGCCCCAGTGGATCAGAGAACTCGATTACAGCCTTGCAGTAGAGTTTGGTTTTCCCCCGCGTGATAGAGGCAATATCCTCATCGGCGACGGCTCGCTTCCCCTCTCTGTAAACCATTGCGATGAAAGGTATTGGCGGAGTTCCGGCCGGGACAGTGGGGAGTATTTCGTCGATATTGTCGAGTGTCAACCTGAGATTCGTGGGCTGTATCCGACGATCAAAAAACTCAAAAGGCGCGGAGATGGCGTGCCTGTCTGGGCTGACACAGATAGCTGTACGCAGAATTGTGGCGTCAGCGTTGCCTCGTATGGATATGGTCCCTCGGACATAAGACCCACTTCCGGATCGATTGTTAAAAGGGTCGAACGGTTCCAACCGCATGCTCAATTTTGGACGCTCTTTAGCCAATATCCAGTCAGTTTGTCGTTGCATTTGTTCAAGTTGCAGCTTCATCAGACGGCCTTGTTTCTTGTTGGACAAAAGGATCAAGCCAGAAATGACTACGTAAGCTGCCGTGATGTATACGATGACCCATTCAGGTCCAGCGTGCGTTGGAAGCGATTTTTCTTTGGCTGTCTCTTTGCCATCTTCGGGTTCGTACTTGCCATGTACTGTGGCGGAAGATGGCTCGACGATCGCACGAGTTGGAGACACTATATTCTGGGATTGATCGGGTTGATTGGGTTGTGCGTTGGGCTTACCTTGTTGATCTTTGGCCACGCATGGCCACCCAGACAAGAATGCTCCCAGCGCAGTGAGTATCACCAGATTTTTCAGCATGATTAATCCAAAAAATAGCACAATCACAAGGCCGATTAAGGTCGACGTGCATGACTACGTCGCATAGTCGCTTTATTTTCAGGGAGTTCTTCTCACTACTTCCTTGGTGGCGGTCTTCTAATAGACAATTTACGGGCCTGTTTCTTTTCTGGATGCAGAATTACGTTCAGAGGAACAGGCTCGTTAGCCACAGCCTACTGAACGAGCCGTAAGAACGGTTTTCCTCTATTGATCGACTTGCACCTCCCAATAGTGTTCACGTGCCTATCTCGTTCATCTCTTATGCACAAAAGTAGATCACGTCCTCAAAGGTTACCACGCCCTTAGCCAAGCCCAGCAGCATGGCCGGCGTCTTCTTCGTTTTGCTCCCTTTGGCACCAGTATCCGGCTTGACGATCACGTCGCGGGTCCACATGTAGTTGTGACACACGCGGAAGATGTCGAGCAGCTTCTGAATTTGTTCCGGATTGTAGGCCGCGTAACCGTTCCAAATTCGGCCGCCGTTACCCTGCGAGCCGATGCCGCGCTCCAAGAGCGAAATGCGGCGGCGGACGCGATTGAAGTAGCTGTCCACGCCATGCAGGGATGCCTTGTTGTAGAGCCATGCAAGGTGGTCTGCATCCAGGTCGCCGAAATCGGTTAGGTGGCATAGTGCTTTTTCTGGCTCGCTCATCGTCGCGTTGGGGTGGAAGACCCAGCGGTCGTTCCACTTGCCGAAAGTGCGAGCCGCTGTGATGCGGTCTCGCAGTACCGCGAGTACCGCGTCGCGGCGGGAGCAGCCGAGGGCCGCCATGGTCTTCTCGATCTCTTCGCGGGCCTCTGCCGCTAGCCGGCGCTTCTGGTCGACAGTCTTTTCCTTAGCGATACTCACGTAGAAAGCGTCGCAGGTGCGGTCCTTCACCCTGTCTGCCCATGCTCCCAGGCACGCCGATCGCATGCCGGAGTCTTGGTCGAGAAAGAAGCGGACCTTTTCGGTCGATTTCAACATCTCCCGCATTCGCAGGAAGGCCCCATGCAACAGATATTCGGTGTGGACCTGCATGCCGTGGTCGGGAAGCTGGTCCTCGGCATCCAGATCCTCAGCGGACTCCGTACCCAGTCGGCTTGATGCTCGGGCGTATCGGGCCATGATTTCAGCTTCGAGGGAGTCCTCTCCCGCACAATTTCCGGCCGAGGCCTTCACCGAACGGGCGTAGTCCAATGCAGTCCAAAGTCTGGCATGGAGCCGGAAGGCCGCAGGGAACGCAGCGTCGAACCCATTACAAGCCCAAGAATTGACTTGGGATGGGTCGGCCTCCGGATCGAAGTTGAGCCAGGTGCCCAAGGCGTAGCCGGTTCCGTTGTCGACAAACGATACTGCCGAGAGCACCACGTTGCGCTTGTCCTCCCGCAGTGTCCAATTGATGGCGTAGTCCTGCTTGTCTACACCGATATAGAGTCGCGGGATCTCCATGTCTGGCAACTTGGCTTCGCGGTCGGCGGCGAAGGTCACGCACTGGCGCCATATGAAGTCGATCTTGTTGTAGATAGTACGTGTGCTGACTTGGGAGACTTCGGCGATACGCCGCAGCGGCATCTTGTTCATCAGCAGGTCGAAGATGATGCGGTTCTTATGGGTCTCTCGCTGACGGCTGGT
Organism: Terriglobales bacterium; assembly: GCA_963776445.1. Taxonomy (GTDB): domain Bacteria; phylum Acidobacteriota; class Terriglobia; order Terriglobales; family Acidobacteriaceae; genus Telmatobacter. Next base: position 3,346 of record CAVZNE010000015.1, on the reverse strand, counting down.
CGACTTGGCGGCAACCGAGAAGGTTCGCTTACATGCCATGCACTTCCAGCGGCGTGAGCCGATCGCGCTGGTTCCGAATGACGAGTAGAACGGCTTGCCAACGGACACTCCGAGCCCGTGCTGATTGCAGTCCTCATGGGGGCAACTGGCCTCGGTCGGACTTTTGGGCCGCATGCGGTCGCGCTCCTCCACCATGCCCTGGTTGCTCTTGAGCGAGAAGCTCTCGTTGCAGGCGTTGCAGCGAGCCATGGGTAGCCCCTTGCCGGCACCGACGATTGTGTATCGGTTGGGATTCTTCTGGGTCTGCGCTCCTTTGGTCGAAGTCTGCTCGATAGGAATGCCGAAGTTCGGGCAGATTGGGGACTTGCAGAAGTTGAGCTGGACCCCGTCATGTTCAAGAGGAGATCTGGGATACGAGACACCAGCGCCGGTCTTCAGATCAGCCGGTTCAGGCTGCTGCTCAATGGCGAGGTCAAAACTATCTGGCGCAGAATCGTTTCCTACAGAAGATATCTTCTGCAGTTCCGGCACCGCCAACCCCGCGTTAAGACCAGTTCCCATAAGCAATTTATCGCCTAAAGGGACAAAAACTTCAACAGATTAAGTAAACGGCTTGCCGTCAGGGAGCCTTTTCTCTTCTTCAGAACTCTGTTTTGGTTCCAGCACAGAAGGTCAATTTGTCATTGTACCTTTTCGTACCTTGATGCCACATGCCAGATCGGACTTAAGTCCTTTGTAATCTGGCGGGGACGACGGGGCTCGAACCCGCGACCTCTGCCGTGACAGGGCAGCGCTCTAACCAACTGAGCTACGTCCCCACTTTAATCTTTATATCCTTGCTACATCGCCACCCAATGAACTTCCTTCCCGTTACCGGGGCTTCGTCCATTTCTGGGATTCGCTGCTTCAGCCCGCATTCAAGCCCGTTCGGGCGCGAAGCGTTTTGTTGCAACAACATGATTGAGTGTATCAGAAAGGAGGGCGCTTTGGGTGGCCTTCCCACCCCGAAACTCCCTCCTTATGTTTCACTGATACGGCCACAGCAAAACGGGACGCTGTCCCACTTCGCAATTGCGATTTCCTATGCCGACCAGGCCACGCGATTGCTGCGCCCGGTGGGGATGTAGCCCATATCCACTGAGATGCCGCGCACGCACTGCAGCAGTTGGTTGGCAATGGCAGGCAGCTTCTGCGCGGTCACGCGAAACGACGGCCCGGAAACGCTGACCGCCGCCACCGGTTGGCGCTGCGCATCCAGCAGTGGTACGGCGATGCAGCGCAATCCCTCTTCAAGTTCTTCATCGTCCACGGCATAGCCGCGGCGGCGGGTCTTCTCAATTTCCGAGCGAAAAGCCTCCGGGGTGGCAATGGTGCGGTGCGTGAAGCGCTCAAAACGCGTGCGCCGAATCACGTCGGCCACCCGGTCCTCGGGCAAAAACGCCAAAATTGCCTTGCCCACCGAGGTGCAATGCACCGGGTTGCTGGCGCCAATCCGCGTAATCATGCGCACCGAGCGGGCCGGTTCAAGCTTGTCGATGTAAATCACGCGCGCAGCCTCCAGAATGCACAGGTGCGCGGTCTCCTCGGTCTCGTTGACCAGGCGGCGCAGATGCGGCTGGGCGCGGTCGCGCAGGTCGTATTGCTCAATCGCCCGGTTGCCAAGGTCGAACAGCCGCAGCCCCAGGCGGAACTTGCCTGCACTGGTGCGTTCCACCATGCGATGCCGCTCCAGAACCATCAGGAAGCGGTGCGCGGTGCTCTTGTGCAGTTGCAGGGACGACGCAACCTGCGCCAATCCCAGCGACGTGTCGCTCTCCGAGAGCAAATCCAGAACGGCAAACGCCCGGTCCAGGGCCTGAACTTTATAGGTGCCTTGCGGGGCAACATCTCGCATAATGGTCCTCTGTTTCGCTTGGTGAAGCTATATCTAGTTTCTTAGCAGTTGGCGTGTGTGTCAACTGGCGGTATGCGGTTTCCAATGCTGAGACAGACACAGCCCGCATTCACAGCACATGCGGGCTGTTTGGGCTTTCCCCTCGCATTGATGGCCGCGTAAGCCTCGAGTCACAGGAGGTTTACCGTGCCCCATCTTCGGCAGTTGATCCTGGATCAACTCCAGCGTCGCAACTATTCCCAGAGCACTACACGTTGCTATCTTCATACGGTGAAGGGATGGCGGGCCGATGTGCCCACAACGGAGAAGATCCTCTGGCAGGCGGTGAACGAGGCCGCCAAGCGTGCCGCCCTCTCGCCAGTCGAGAAAGAACGCCCCTCCCCCCTTCCATGAGGCTGACTCCTCGTCTATGATGATGAGGCGGGGGCAGGCTTGGTTCCGTCCCATTGAACCGGGTAGAATTGCCGCAGGCCGTTCTCCGATTTGCGTTTCTGGGTGAGGTTGATTCGATGGCTTTTGGTGTCCATGTCGTGGCGCCATCGCTTTCCGGAGGTGCTTTCATCACCTCAAATTCGACCCCGTCTTGCCACTTTGGACACCAAAATGGACACCACGAAGGCTTATATAGCGTAAGTAGTTGATTACAAAGGGCGGGAGTAGTTCAGTGGCAGAACGTCAGCTTCCCAAGCTGAATGTCGCCGGTTCGATCCCGGTCTCCCGCTCCAACATTCTAAATGACTTAGACGCAAATTAGAGTAAAACAGAAAAGCCCAAAAAAGCCAGCCGCTATAATCGCCACATCGAGCACGGATCAAGAAGGTGTGGATTGAAGGTAAGCAGAGAGCGGTACCAGACTGGCGACATCAGCAAAGTCAAGCGTTCCTACGGGTTTGCGTGGGTTTTCCGGTTCTACGCCACAGATGAAAGTGGGAAACGTAAGCGCGTTGTTCAGACTTTCGACTCCGTGAAGTACCCTACAGAGCGCGATGTCCGTCTCGCAGTACAGGGCCAGCTCGCCGCCATCAATGCCGGGACCATGGCCGGGAAGGTCAGCGCCACATTTGGGACAATCCTAGACAGGTACGAGTCGGAGTGCTGCAGCTGTCTTGCTACGGAGCGTTACTTGCCGGGATTCCGGGAGTTGCGGCTCCGCTTTGCGCACAATCGGCTCCAGTGTCCGAACTTCCTGACAGCCCGGGCGCGACGGTTGCGAAGTCGCAATCAGCGGCGCAGTTGGAAAAGTCCAGCAAACTGTCAATTCCACATGCTTCCATGCAACTAGCGTCGCTGGAGGAGCAGGGAAATTCCAGTCAACAGGAGCCTGAGCAATCCCGGCCCCAGACACCGCCTGCACCGCAGCCTCCCGGGCAAATGCCAGTTGGAACAGCGGCGGCGGGAGTGATACCCGCTGACGGCATTGCTGCTTCGCAACCCCACGGTGTGGCGATAACT
>CAVZNE010000014.1:0-5296 GCA_963776445.1 Terriglobales bacterium | reverse complement strand
GAGCGGCAAGAATAGGCGCCGGGAAAAGAGCTGCTCGAAATCCCAATGGTTTCTAAAGGGTACCGTATTGCTTTGCGGCAAAATGAATCCTCCGTTAGTTGCGGCTCAAGGGCCGCAGGCAAGCTGTTGCGCTCGGATTGCTCAAGACCTCATAATGTTGGGGACAAGAACGAACCATTCCAGGCATGAATTGCGTACGTTACCTTCCGTGCTTGAACGTTGCTGTTCATGTCAATTGAGCCTGGAAGGCTTTTGTGAGTAGAGTGCGTTTGCCGGGAGCTTTGTAGGTCAGCTACGGTACGGTACAAAGGGACACGTTTGTGATGTTTGTTTTCTGCAACATAGCTCCGGTACAGTGCTGTTGGCACTGGGCAAAGTGAGCCTTTTTGGGGAAGCGCAACGCCAGAGGCAATGATGAAGTGGGCCAGATGAGCGTTTCAAGCAAGCATTTAAAGGCCGACAATGATGTCATTTTGGACACCCTGTCTAAGATCCTCGACAGCGTGCCCTTTCGCTCAAGCAAGCAGTGCCAGGACCTTCTCCGGTACATGGTTGAGCACAGCCTCCGGCATGACAATGAAGCTCTGAAGGAGCGGGTCATCGGCTGCGAGGTCTTTGGACGGCGTCCCGACTACGATACGGCAGAAGACCCCATCGTAAGGAACAGAGCAGGGGACGTAAGAAAGCGGCTGGCGCTCTACTACCGGACGATATCCTCCCACACGGAGATTGAACTGGATGTCCCTTCCGGTTCCTACCGGGTTGAACTTCGTCCGTTTGCGGGGCCTGGTCCAGTTCAAGATGCGGAGGGTCCTTCGCACGGCCAGGACAATTCTCATTCGTCGAAGACGATTTCAACGCCGGAGCAGAATGCGGCGGGTCCACATTCACTGCAGGTCTCTTCTGGAAGTTCCGCTCAAACTGAAGAAGCGGCCAACCCGGTACTCGCCAAATCGGGTGGATTCAAGTGGTCATTCAAACGCAGGGTTCTGACCCTGGGCTTGGTCGTGGCGGCGCTGGCTGGGGCCGGGGCTCTGCCATTTGTTGGCAATTGGCTGCTCCACCCGCCAATGAGCGCGTTCGATTCCTTTTGGGGTCCGGCGATCTCCAGTTCAAAAGCTCCCATCATCTGCGTGGGAAGCAGCGCCACATACCGGCTGAGAGACGAATCGTTTGCGAAGCTCATCTCAGAGAGCGAGATGCCGAATCCCAAGATACCTGACCGGGAGGTCATCATCAAATTCCGTCCCGGACAAAAAATCAGCGCAGACGATTTGGAACCTACGCAAGGCATATGGGTCGGCATCGGGGATGTGACCGCAATCGTATCGGTCACCTCGATGTTCTCGAGGATCAAGAAGCCATACGACGTCCGTTTTGCGGAAGATGTTGTATTTGGCGATCTGCGCCAATCTCCATCTATATTGATTGGCGCTTTCAACAACTCCTGGACCTTGGATATGGACGATAAGTTGCCTTTTGTCTTTTACCAGATGAAGTACATCCGCGAGACCGTGCCGCCCGGCCGGACATGGACGACGGTCCGCGATGCCAACAACAAGCCGACAGAAGACTATGCCCTGATCTCCCGCCAAATGCATTCAAAGATGGGCGAGTTTTCGGTCACCATAGCCGGTATCGATATGACAGGGACGCGCGCGGCCGCGGAATTCGTCTGCGACCCGGATCGAATGAACCAGGCTCTGAAGCAATTGCCATCAGGGTGGCAGGGAAAGAGTTTGCAATTGCTTCTACACTCGAGCTTTATTAACGGCATTCCCTCTCGAACTGAGGTCGTCGCCTACCATGTCTGGTAGGCGGCAGTTGAATCCCAGAATCGGAACATTTCGTTCTGGCAGCCCGGTTCGTCCCACAATTCAAACGAATTGAAGCGTCACGTGCCAGCGGACGACGGGAATTCACCACAGAGACTGCTTGAGCCGGGCTACGACGCCTCCACTAGAGAATTCGTGATCCGTTAACGAAGGTCGCATCGGTGAAGAGAGCCCCCAGCAGCTCGCAATTAGAGGTACAGTACCTTCACCTAAATGACTGATATATTGCTGGTTACTGAATCCATATTGCACCGTGCCGTACCGGACCTTCACAGCCCAGACCGCTCAGGCGTCTTCTCGCACTTAATTCCGAATCCAGCAGCCCTGAGATTCCGAAGCTTAAGCCGCGGGGCAAAACCCAGCGATTAAGAGGCAGCAATGAGTCAGAAGAATGACCGCGATCTACACCGACGGAGACGTTTAATCGGGGCAACTTCTTCGTTCTGTTCCAAGCGAGACCACAGTGGAGCCGGCGACATCGGCCCCGCTGGAAGAGATTGGGCTAAGGGCTCTTTTCTTCGGGACTGAACTTGAAACTGGCAGCCCGGCAGCGGGAACCAACTTTCTTCTCCATTCAAGGGGATGGATTCTGACCCTTCGGGCCCCCCGGCAGAATTCGGGGGAATGAAGCCCTGGACCATAACCACGAAACACTGAGGAGGCAATTTGAAAAGGCCGAGTTTACTTCTTTTGGCAGTCCTGGTGACATTTTCGATCCTTGGGCTGACCCTATCTTCGCCCGTATTTGCGCAGTCGGCCAGTTCGACTGCTTCTCTGTCGGGCACAATTTCGGACTCATCGGGGGCCAAGGTCGCCCAGGCGACTGTCAAGCTGACTTGCCCTGAAAAGGGAATCAGCCGCACCTTTAATACTGGCGCGGCAGGGGATTTTACCTTCGCCTTGCTGCAGGCTGCCTCCTATTCGCTTGAGGTGGATGCCAAGGGTTTCCAAACCACCAAGCAGACGGGAATTGTCCTCCAGGTAGGGGACGCTGTTACCGAGGACATTCTGCTGAAGGTCACCGGCGCAACGGAGCAGGTCACGGTGACCGAGACGACGCCGTTGTTGCAGACTGAGGACTCCAACATCGGCACGGAGATCACAACCAAGCAGGTTCAGGAACTTCCTCTCAACTACCGCAATGTGGTCGGGCTCACGCTGTTGAATTCCTCGGTGAACAACCAGACACAACAGCAAATCTTGACGGCGGGCGGCACTGAAGATACGGCCGACCAGGACATTTCGTTCTTGAGCTTCGGCGGCGGATACTTCGGCAGCACGGCCTTCATTCTCGACGGCGGCTGGAACGTGGCCAACGGCTGGGGCGGCGTGATTTATGTGCCCTCGGTGGAAGACGTTCAGGAATTCAAGGTCATCAATAACTCGTTCAGCGCTCAGTACGGATGGAGCACCGGCAACGCCGTCAACATTATCACCAAATCCGGCACCAGCAGCTACCATGGCGATGTCTTCGACTTTCTGCGCAATCAAGCGCTGGATGCCAATACCTTTTTCAATAATCTTGACAACGTCAAGAAATCCCCCGACCACCGCGAACAGTTCGGCGGCGTCATCGGCGGCCCGGTCTACATTCCCGGCCTTTACCGGCACAAGGACAAGACCTTCTTCTTCTTCAACTATGAAGGCCTGCGTCTGAATGGAGCTGGCGTTGACCACGAAAACGTTCCGACCACCGCCATGGAATCGGGCGATTTCTCTTCCTTCCTCGGCACAACCGTTGTCGGTACAGATGCGCTGGGCAGATCGATCTATGCGGGCGCTATCTACAATCCGTACAGCACCCGCCAGGTTACCGCTACCAGCGGCCCGAATCTTGGAAAGACAGTCAGCATCCGCGACCCCTATCCAGGAAATATGATTCCCTCGTCCGGAGTAGGTGCAATCGATTCCCTGGCCAAAGCCTTTGCCGGCGGGAACTACTGGCCTGGTGCGGTGAATTCCGGCGGCGGTTTTAATTTCAACGCCTCAGGCACCGCTCCAACCACCTCGAACGAATACGGCATCCGCATCGACCACAACATCAATGACGCAACTCGCATCTATGGGCGGTGGTCGCGGAAGTTCGAGTCGAAGACTGAGACTCCGACCTTCTACGGAGCCAGCGACGTTGGCGGACCGGGCCAAACCAATCCAAACAACCGCTATAGCGCGGCCTTGGGCGCCTCTCGCATCGTTACGCCAACCTTCATCGTGTCAGTCAACGCGGAGTTCAACCGCTGGATCGAGGGCAACGACGTCCAGGGCTACGGGTTCAAGTCCTCTACACTCGGCTTGCCGGGGATCATCGACACCTATTCTCCGCAGTTTCCGCAAGTCAACATTTCCGGCTATGCACCCCTGGGAGCACGCGGCGGAGCCGGCGAAGACGATACCTCCAACAACACCGGATCCCTTTCGATCGATGTCAGCAAGATTTTCAAAGCGCACTCGCTCTCGTTTGGATTCATGGACATCCTGATCCAAACCAACGGCGGCAGACTCTTGCCAACTTCATTTAGCTTCGACGGCAACATGACCGCCGGCCCCGACCCGACGAATCCAACCGGCGGCACCGGCAATGCTTTTGCTTCGTTCATGGCCGGCGCGGGCGTCAAGGGTTCCACGGGCTTTGCGGCGTTTCCAGCGTCAACCAAGTACCAGCGCGGACTGTACATTCAGGACGACTGGAAGGTGAACAAAAAGCTTACCGTGAATCTGGGTCTGCGCTATGAGACACAGAATCCTCTGACGGAGCGGCACAACGAACAGGCGTACTTCGACCGCAGCGTGCTCAATCCGATCAGCGTTGAAGTCGGGCACCCGTACTACGGTGCAATCGTCTACAACAACTCAGGCAATCGCAGCCAGTATGTGCCGAATTGGCTCGATTTCGCTCCCCGCGTGGGCTTTGCGTACTCAGCCTCGCCAAAGCTGGTGGTTCGCGGCGGCTTCGGCATCTTCTATTCCACCAACCTCTTTGGCAACAACTCCAATCCTGGATACTCCCAATCGACAGGGTGGTCCGCCTCGCTCGATGGGCTCACTCCCAACCAGTCGCTGGCCAAGGCATTCTCGACCGGCGTTCTTGCTCCCACGGGCAACGCTCTGCAAGGCCTTACCAATGTTGGCCAGAACGGCGGCGGCATCGATCCTAATCGGCCTGATCCTGAGACCAAACAGTTCATGTTTGGCGCACAGTACGCATTCAACTCCGACAACCTTTTGGATGTCAGCTACATCGGCAATCGTGGGACCAAGCAAATCCTCGGCTCCGAGACATTCGGAAACGGCATGAACTACGGCCAGTTGAATCCCTCGTACCTCGCGATGGGCAGCGCACTGAACAATATGGTGGCCAATCCATTTGCCTATGCGATTGCCAGCAGCAGTTGTGGCCTGAACAATCCGACCGTCCCTGCGGCTCAATTGCTCCTGCCCTATCCGGAGTTCTGGATGCGTGA
>CAVZNE010000013.1:0-9362 GCA_963776445.1 Terriglobales bacterium | reverse complement strand
GGTACTGTCCTCTACTCGTTCAGTTTGGCGTATTGCTAGTTGTGCCCGTGGCCGTAGGGATTATTGCACTTGCCATACGTCGCCTGGTTCTCTTCCGCCGAGAGCGACTCCGCGTTCAGCCGGTGGCTGGCGCTGAGCATGTAGCGGCGGCCAAAGTAGGCTTTCACGCTTCACCCCGATAATCCACCCCACGAACGAAGACCTGTTCGTGGGGACCCCGATACTCGGCAAATATCTCCGGCGTCTCATAGACGCGAACCCGGCTCAGCCGCGCTCCTCCGGCCGCGGCAATCGCCGCTTCCAGCCGCTTCCACGCTGCAATCGCAATGTTCTCCGTAGTCGGATTGGTCTGGGCAAACTCCGCTACCTCCAGGTTCAAATGGCGATGGTCGTAGGCCTCCAGCACCTCGCGGTCGATCACATCCCGGAGCCACTTCAGGTCCACCACGAAGCCGGTCACCGGGTCAGCTTCGCCGGCCACCGTGACCTCCAGCGTGTAGTTGTGCCCGTGTCCGTTGCGGTTGGAGCAGCGCCCAAACACCTGCTCGTTCTTCTCGGCCGTCCATGCGTCGTTCCAGTAGTAGTGCGATGCGGAGAAGGTGGCCCGCCGCGTCAGAAAGATCATTCTGGTCCCTCACATGAAAAGATGCCGCAGCCCCCGCGAACGCTTCACGCGATGCAGCCCTATTTCGTCCCATCAAAAAGTTCGGCTTTTAGCTGCTAGAAGGTGAAAGTTGCCCCTAAATCTTGTAGCTTCTGCCCTTCCAGCTTACCTGCTTCAGCATCCGGTGCTGGAACCAGCTGCGGTAGAGCAAAACCACAAACAGCGGCAGCCCCAGCGGCGACAAGGCGCACTCCGCAAATGGAAAGTTGGACTTGGCCACGCGCGCATAGAACCGGAAAAGCGTGCGCACCCAAAGCAGCCCCAGCACCCACCCGGCTCCCAGCCAGGCCAGCGCATGCGTGCCGAAATGTGCGTTCCACAGCAGGAATGCCAGAACCGGCAATCCAACGAGCAGCGCGAAATCCAGGGCCCGCCACACCGCCAGCGTCAGCGTGTTGTCAAACAGCAACGCAAGGTTCTTGGTCCAGCCCTCGATCATCGCCGCCGTCGAACGGTACATGCGCGTGGCCAGCGCATCCTCGGCGTAGCGGAAGCGCAGTCCCACCCTGCGCCGCTTGGCCAGAAAAGCCAGTTCCACGTCTTCCAGCACCTTATCCGCCACGCTGGCGTGGCCGCCCAGCCGCCGATACGCCTCCCGCTCTACCAAGAGAAACTGTCCATTGGCCGCGGCAATGCGCGCACTCGGGTCGGAGACCTTAGCTGGCGGATAGGCCAGCGCCAGTTCGCAAAAGACCAGCGGCATCAACACCCGCTGCGCCAGCCCGCTGACCAGTTGCCGAGGCGAGTAGCTCAGCATACCCACTTTGTGCCGCGTCGCTTCATGAATGGCGCGGCGCAGATCGCCCGGTTCGTGAATCGTGTCGGCGTCGGTAAACAGCAGCCAGCGCCCGCGCGCCCGCTTGGCCGCCGTCCACACAGCATTCGACTTCCCTGTCCAACCCGGCGCCAGTTTGCCGGCCTCGATCACCGTAACGCCGTCAAAACTGCGCGCGATCTCCGCGGTGCGATCGGTGGAACCATCGTCCACGACAATCAGTTCCCAATCCCGGCCCAGCGCGAAGATCTCCTCCGACTGGCTCACCAGCGACTGAAGGCACGCGGCCAAACAGGGCTCCTCGTTGCGCGCCGGAACAATCACCGTCAGCTCGATCAGTTCATCCGGTTCCGGCTGTTCGTAGACCGTTCCCTCCGCCACCGGCAGCGGTCCCCGCTCGCCCGGCTCATCGGAAAGTCCGAGAACGGGCGTCCACTGCCCTGCCCCCGTCGGTCCGCTTTCTTCTTGCCTGTCTTTCCCCATTGCGCCTCACCCTTTCGTCCGAGCCCCATCGCTCCGTATTATAAGAGTGTGCGGTTTCCTCGTTTCTTCACACCCATTCTCCTCCTGCCGCTGGCCTTGCTGCCTGCCTGCAACCGCGGCGCGCATCCTGCCCAAACCGGCCATCCCGCCCCCGACTTCACCGTCTCCGACGGCGCCACCACGGTCCACCTTGCCAATTACCGGGGCCAGGTCGTCCTGGTCAACTTCTGGGCCACCTGGTGCCAGCCCTGCGTCATGGAGCTGCCCTCGCTGCTCGACCTTCATCACGATCTGCCGAGCCTGGCCATTCTGGCGGTAAGCGTCGACGAAGACCCCGATGCCTACAGCCATTTCGTCGCCCGCCGCCATGTGGACCTGATCACCGTCCGCGACCCCGGCGAAACGGCCGCCAAGCTCTTCAAAACCGAACAGTGGCCCGAGACCTATGTCATCGACCGCAAAGGCATCATTCGCCGCAAGTTCGTCGGCGCGCAGGACTGGTCCAGCCCCGAGATTCGCAACTTCCTCAAGAACCTGTAACTATCCCCCGGCAAAGCCGGGGGATCTCCTCACCCTTTAGTCCCTCTCAACGACAATTGCGAGTGCCCAGGGTCTCGATTCTGAGACCCTGGAAGTAATTTCCGTGGAGTCACGTCCCCGCAATCGCTTTCGGTCCCACACCTTGGTATCATTCCCTTATGACAACGGTGGAAATTCTTTTTCGCTACGCCACACCGCCCACGGACTCCGTGACTTTTGCCCTGGCCAGTACCCGCGACGTCTACGGCATTCACCGCCTGCGTTTCGATCGCGCGGCCCGCACTTTGTGCGTGGAGTACGACGCCACACGGCTCAATGCGGCCACTGTGACCAAGCTCCTAACTCAGGCTGGACTTGAGATTACCGAGCTGCTGCCGCTGGTCTCCGCGCCGCTCCCAATGGAGCCGGCGCCCGCAGTCTGACCCTGGGGAATTGCGCCGCCTGCCAATCCCTGATAATCTGTCTTTGGTCCTGCTTCGGATCAACGTGTGCGCCTATAGCTCAGCTGGATAGAGCGTCTGGCTACGAACCAGAAGGTCGGGAGTTCGAATCTCTCTGGGCGCACCATTTAAAGCCTGAATCCAATTAAATTTAAGAACATCCTCCTCTTCCATCCCCCACATATTCTGAATTTGCCGACGCGCATCCTGCTGGTGCTATGGTGTGTTCAAGAGGCCCACGGTCATTTGCAACGGCTCTGGCGCGAAGCGGCAAGAGGAATCAACCATGAATCGCAATGCCTTCCACAAGATCACCTACGGCCTTTATGTCGTGAGCTCGACAAATGGCAGTCAGAAGAACGGTTATGTGGGCAATACTGTCTTTCAAGTCACCTCCCAGCCGGCTCGATTTGCCGTCGCCTGCAACAAGGACAACTACACGTGCGGCCTGATCGCGCAGAGCCAGGTCTTTTCCATCTCTGCCCTGCGACAGGATGCACAAGCGGATCTGATTGGCCTTTTCGGCTACAAATCGGGCCGTACGCTCAATAAATTTGCCTCGGTGAGCCATCGAATCGGCCAGACCGGCGCTCCCATTCTGCTGGAAGATACGCTCGCCTGGTTTGAATGCAAAGTGGTGCAGACCGTCGACGTCGGCACGCACATGCTATTTGTCGGCGAAGTGGTGGATGGCGACGTGACAGAGAGCGAAGAACCGCCGCTGACCTACGCCTACTACCAGGATGTGAAGAAGGGCAAATCGCCCAAGAACGCCCCCACCTACCTTGCTCCGGACGCGGCTGAATCGGTCATCGAGGCCCCGGCGTCTTCCGATCGATACACGTGCTCCCTCTGCGGCTATATCTACGACCCAGCCGTGGGCGACCCGGATGGGGGAATCGCGCCGGGAACCCGCTTTGAAGATATCCCCGAGGACTGGGTTTGCCCGATTTGCGGAGCGGCCAAAGCGGATTTTGCAAAACAGCCGTAGCCTGCTGAGGCCTTCGCGAGCGATGCACGCGAAGAGACATTTCTGCGCTGTACTGTCGTATTCAGGATCGGCTATATTGACTGCGTGCGGACCGGAGTTTGCCCGATCATCCCTCGGGAGTTTTGCCGCGCCTGCTCGATGCAGCCCACGGCGCCACCGAATACCGAGTTCGACTTTTTGAACGGTTCAAGATACGCGACGGTTCCGCGACGGCAATGGCCTTCCGGATCGGAGTACAAGCAGTTTCATCGCTGGAAGATCCCCGGAGGGTCCGATGAAGATTACCGACACGATTGGATTGGTGCTCAAGAGCAAGGAAGACAACACGGTGCTGTCGATCGATCCCGAGCAGTCCGTCTACGAGGCTCTCCAGAAGATGGCCGAGTACGATGTAGGCGCATTGCTGGTGCTTTCCAACAATCGTCTGGTCGGCATTCTGTCGGAGCGCGACTACGCGCGCCAGGGCGTGCTGATGGGCCATCCTTCCAAACAAACCCTGGTCCAGCAGATCATGACTACTCCGGTTCTGTTCGTGAGTCCGCAGCAGACCGTGGATGAATGCATGGCCCTGATGACGCAACACCATTTTCGCCATCTCCCGGTGTTGCAGGACGACACCGTGGTGGGAGTGGTCTCCATTGGCGACCTGGTGAAGTGGGTCATCTCCGGGCAGGCGCAGACGATCGAGGCCCTTGAGGGTTACATTACGGGCAGCTATCCGGGCTGAAGAGAGACCGGACGGCGGCGCGCCAGGTTGATAACAGAGTGATTTCGCGCCTTTGACAGTTATGTTTTCCCACCCATTCGCCAGAAAAAAGGCGAATGGGTGAGGCACGAAGTTGCTACCAATTCACGCTGTCAAAGACCTACGGCTTGAACTCCGCGCTGGCTTCCACGTCGAATGTGCCTTGCACCGGCAGATTGTCGCTCGATCCTCCGGCCAGCACGCGCACCTGTTCCTTTTCCACGCGCCAGGCGTGGCGCACCACATCCCAGAAGGCCAGGTCGCGCGGCTTGAGTTCGAGAGTCACTGTGCGCTCCGCGCCGGCCTCGATTCTGACCCGCTTGAATCCCTTCAGTTCCGTCTGGGGCCGGTCGGCGATCGACCCCAGATGCTGTACGTACAGTTGCACTACCTCATCGCTTGCCCGGCTGCCGGTGTTCTTCACCTTGACCGATACTTGCACCGCTCCGTCCGCCGCCACCTTGGGCGTGCTCAGGCTCAGTCCCTCATAGGCAAAGCTCGTATAGCTCAGGCCGTAGCCGAAGGGGTACAGCGGCTTCTGTGTGCTGTAAAGATAGGTGCGCCCGTGCGTCAGATCGTAGTCCAGCATGGGCAGCAGTTGCGCGTCGCCAGTGGGCCAGGTCTGGGTCAGCCGCCCGGCCGGCGAGTAGTTGCCAAACAGCACATCGGCCAGCCCGTGGCCTTCCTCCTGGCTGTTGTGCGTCATGTGCACAATCGCCGGCAGATTCTGCTGGCTCCAGACAATCGCGTAAGGAAAGCTGGCGCGCAGCACTTCGATGGTCCGCGGATTGGCGGCGAACACCTGCCGCACCAGCGCCTCCTGCTCCAGCACAATGGTCCTGCGGTCCACGTCCTCCTTGCCGTTGGAAGGCGTCGGGCACTGATCCCATCCGGCATTGCATTCGGGATGATTGCCCACCACCACAATCGCCACATCGGCCAAGCGCGCCAGGTCCATGGCTTTCACCATGTCCGAGCCGTCGGCGTAGAGCACATTCACTCCCGGCCCGGCGGCTTCGCGAATCCCTGCGAGCGAACTCACCGCATAGGGCGGCGTTCCGCTGTACCAATCCAGTAGCACCTGGTCGGCCCACGGCCCGATCACGGCAATCGTTCTGAGCTTGCTGCGATCCAGCGGAAGCGCATGGTTTTCGTTCTTCAGCAGGACGATCGATTCATCGGTCGCCAGCCGGGCCAGCGCCTTGCTCTGCTCCATCTCCCATGGCGCCAGCAAACCGCTGCCTTCCCGTCCAATCCGCGCATAGGGGTCCACGCCCGGCGGGTCAAACTCGCCCAGCCGCAGAAACACGCGCAGTTCATTGTGCAGCGCGGCATCCATATCCGCCTCGCTCAGCAGCTTGTGTTGAAGCGCGAGGCGCAGGTCGTCCATGTAGGTGTCCAGAAAATTATTGATGCCCGCTTTTACCGCCGCGGCCACGCCGTGTTCCTTGTCGGCAAAGCTCTTATGCGCCGTAATCAGCAGGCCCAGTGCGCCCCCGTCCGAGCAGATCAGCCCGTTGTTGCCCCACTCCGGAATCATCACCTTCTTCAGCACCGGATGGATCAGCATGGGCGTGCCGTTCCATGAGTTGTAGGCGGCCATCACCGCCCGCGAACCGCCCTGCTCAAAGCCCATGCGGAAGGGCACGGAGTAGTACTCGCGAAACAGCCGCTCGCCGAAGTCCGAAGACGTAAAGCTGCGGCCGTTCTCATTTTCGTTGGCCAGGAAATGCTTCATCAGCGAAGCCGCCTGCCAGTGCAGTGGATCGGGCCCTTGTAGGCCCTGCGCAAAAGCCACTGTCATCGTTCCCACCAGAAACGGGTCTTCGCCGTACGACTCCTCGGTACGGCCCCAGCGCGGATCGCGGCTCAGGTCGGCATTGGGCGCGCGCACCACCACGCCGCCCCGGTCGTAGAGCGGGCTCTGGTAGTAGTAGCGCGCCTCAAAGCCCTCCAGCGTGGCAATCTTTTTGAGAAGAGCAGGGTCCCAGGTTGCGCCGAGGCCCTTTTCCTGCGGAAAGGTCGTGGTCGGCAGCGGCTGCAGGCCCTTGCCGCCCCAACCCGCAGGGCCGCCCAGCGCCAGCCCGTGCAGCCCCTCCACCTGGCCAGAGAAGGCAATGCCCAGCCGGGGAATCCTGGGATGGTCCGACATAAGCAGAATTTTTTCTTCCAGCGTCAGCCGGCTGAGCAGATCGGCAATCCGCTGGTCGTCGCCCAGCGCGGGATTCCGGAACGGGTAGTCCGCCTGAGCTGATGCTGCGCGCGCCAACCCTGCCATCACCAGCAATCCAGCCACCATCCCCGTCCAAAGCCGCAGACGCATCGCACTACCCTCCCCAATTCGAACAGCGCAGATTACCACAGCAGAGCAGGACCTGCCTTCAGGTGAATCGTTTGACGAGATTGCCCGGCGCAAAACAAAAGAGCGAAGCGCCTTATGCGCTCCGCTCCGTTTGCTGCAACCTTTCAAAGTTGTTAGTACAGCCTGAAATTCACCTCGACGGTAATCATCACCGGGACCGGCGTTCTGCCGTCCTTCATGGCCGGACGGAACTTGTATTTGCGGACCGCTTCCAGAGCCTTCTCGTCCAGCCCCATGCCCAGCGTGCGGATCACCCGCGGATTCTGCGGATTGCCTTGCGCGTCCACGATCAGTGAGATCAGGCAGACGCCCTGGTACTTGGCCCGGCGCGCTTCGTCAGAGAACTCCGCTTCCACGCTGTTCAACGCCACAGGAGCTGAAACTCCGCCGCCCACGTGATACGGTCCGCCGCCCGCGCCGCCGCCTCTGCCCGGTCCGTAGCCGTTGCCTTCGCCCGAACCCAGTCCGCCGCCGGAGCCCGAGCCCATTCCGCCGCCCGAACCTGATCCGTTCGAGGCCAACGTCACATTGGCCGAGCGGGTCACGCCGATATTCGGCAGCATTGGATTGTCAGGCAAAGTAATGTTCTTCTGCACATCGATAGCCGCCTGCATGGGCAGCAAGGGATGGTCGATGGTCTGCACCTGCGGAGGAACGATGGGGTTCTTCTCAATCTTGGGCAGCTTGCCCTTGATGGGATCCACAATGCTGTGGTCGCCGCCGCCACCGCCGCCACCGTTGGCATCTGCGCCCTTGGGCGCCTTGGGCTGCCACAGGCCTACATCGATGTCCGTGGCGTGCAGCTTCTGCTGGTTCACCGTGTCGATGATCTTCCTGACGCCAAACACCAGCAAAGCTGCCAGCAGCGCCACGTTCACCGTGGTCGCGATACCGATCGCCCAGGGATTGGTCTTCACCGCCATCCGGTCGGGGACCGGGATTGGCGTCGAAGTCAACTCCAGCGGCGGCAGGTGGGGCGGAAAGAAAATGTCGTGAATGCTCTCGTAGAGCCCGGCCCAGATGGGCTGATCCTCAACCGGAAAGCAAAACATGGGGTCGAGTTCGCCGCCGTCCGCTGTCGCCGCGGCTGCCTGGGATTCCGTGTCTGGTGTTGTCAGTAGGTCGTTTGCCATAGTTGCTGCAGAATCTGGGGTCTCGACGAGCTTGGACGCGATTGTTTCCGCATCGCAACCCATCTTTTCATTATGCTTGACTGCACCCACACTTGTCTCGGAGCCAGCAAACCTGGGCACTTGATCCTCGGGCTCCACTTGAAGAATGGTTCCCATACACAATAGACGATGAACGCCCTCCGTAGTTATCTGAATTTTCTTTCCTCTGCCATTTACACTAGAAAACGAACAAGTTCGTACCATCCCAGGGAGTGAAAATGTCCTCAGCGCCGGAGTTGAAGGCGACTCTTACCTTGCCTTATACCGCTTTTCCGATGAAGGCCAATCTGCCTCAGAATGAGCCGCTTCGGCTAGAACGCTGGGCCTCGCTGCGCCTCTATGAAGAGCTGCGCAAGGCCGGCGCGGGCCGTCCCGCCTACCTGCTGCACGACGGCCCGCCCTACGCCAACGGCCCCATCCACCTGGGCCACGCGCTCAACAAGGGCCTCAAGGATTTCGTCGTCAAGTCCAAGACCATGGCTGGCTTTGACGCTCCCTATGTGCCCGGATTCGACTGCCACGGCCTGCCCATCGAAATCAAGGTAGACGAGCACCTGGGCCGCAAAAAGCTGGAAATGCCGGTACCCGACGTGCTGGAGGCCTGCCGCGCATACGCGCAGAAGTACGTTGACCTGCAAACCGCGCAGTTCGAGCGCATTGGCTGCTTCGGCCGCTGGAACAAGCCCTACAAGACCATGGACCGAGCCTACGAGGCCCACACCCTCGAAGCTTTTTACGGCTTCCTGGAAAAAGGCTTCGTCTTCCGCGGCCTCAAACCCGTCTACTGGTGCATCCACGACCGTACCGCCCTGGCCGAGGCCGAGGTGGAGTACGACATGCACACCAGCCCCTCGGTCTATGTGCGCTACCAGCTCACCAGCGACCCCGGCGCTATCGATCCTGCCTTGGCCGGCAAGCAGGTTTCGACCATCATCTGGACCACCACGCCCTGGACCCTGCCCGCGTCACTGGCCGTGGCCTTCCATCCCGATTTCGAGTATGTAGCGCTGCAAGCCGGCGACCGCCCCGACGCTCCCATCTACATCGTCGCCGCCGAACTGGCCGTCTCCGTTGCCGCGGCCTGCCAGTTGGATTCGCCCGCCGAACTGGCCCGCTTCAAGGGCAGCCAGTTGGAACACACCACCTACCAGCACCCGTTCCTGGATCGCAGCATCCTGGGCGTGCTGGCC
>CAVZNE010000012.1:0-3245 GCA_963776445.1 Terriglobales bacterium | reverse complement strand
AAGTGCGGAGCCCAGGGCATCGTACTGGTCGGGAAGCTGATTCAGATTGAGCCCCGTGCCCGTGTACGTTGCCGATAGAATCAGGTGGGTTCCCTTGGAGCCTGCATAGGCTATCGTGGCAGTCGAGTTGCGATCGAGCGTACGCTCCAGGGCCAGGTTCCATTGTTGTGAATAGCCGTATGCCTGATTGGGAATCCGGCCCGCGATGCTCTGCCCGAGTACCGCATCGAGGACCGTTTTCGTAAGAGCACGGGTGGCCAGATTGATGCCGTTCGGGAGGGGATTGGCCACCGTCGCCAGCAGCGGTTGCCCCGCGGTGTTGCTGACGCCGGAACTGGCTGAGTTGACCGGACTCTCGCCTGGGGAATCGACGGTGATTTCCGCCGGGAAAAAGGAGATGCCGTAACCGGAACGCACCACGGCCTTTGGGGCGAAACGGTAGGCGAAGCCCAACCGCGGGGAGTACAGCTTCCAGTGCAATCCTTCCTCTCTGCGAGAACCATACTGCGGGCTGTTCACAAAGGCTAGTTGCCCGGTCAGAGGCATGCTGCTTCCGGTCACGGGATTGGGGATGGAGGACAGACTGCCGATAGTGACCTTGGCGTCAGGTTGAAGGATGGAATCCAGGTTGTTCTCTTCAGAGTAGGTGCCGGGCTGCTCCCAGCGCAGACCGGCGTTGATGGTCAGTTTCGGGGTTGCCTGGAAGGTATCAGCGACAAACATGCCGTAGTTGTGCAGGAACGCGTGCCAGGTTCCTACCGAACTGATCGCGGTGCGGGAGGGAATGCCCAGCAGGAACGAAGCCAGGGCGTTGCCGGTGGTCGAGTCTGTTGGAGAGGAAGCGGTAAAGAAAGGAGTGGCGGTTAGGCTGAGTCCCTGGCTGTTACCGTAACTCTCCCACAATACCTGCCGCCAATTGCCGCCGGTCTTGATGGTGTGCCTGCCGAGAACCTTGGTTACGGAGCCGTTGATGGCCCAGACGTTATTGTTCCAGTAGAGTTGCGAAAGCAGCGCGCCGATACCGTAGCCCTGAATGTTCAGTCCGGGGAGCAGCCCCTCCTGGTTCTGGCTCTCGGACTGAATTGTCCCGTAAGCCGGACTGATCGAAGACATGTTGAATCCGTCGCTCAGCGGGTACTGGAAGTTGTAGTTCTCCAGATACGACAGCCGCAGATCCGCGATGGTGGTGCGGTTGAAGAGGTGATTGTCGCCTAGCACCCCTTCCTGCGTGTAGTTGCCCGTGGCGCCCGATCCGGTTCTGGTGAGGAAGGGATCGCTCGTTCCGTTGTGCGGATTCCAGAAAGTGTAGCGGGCAAACAGTGTATCGCCATTGGCGGGGTTCGCATCGATCCGTGCGTTGAACTGGTTCTGGAATCCTTCAATGGGCGCGGCGTCATAGGCGTTGGTGGCGAAAGGCGCCTGTTGCACCCGCGACTCGCTGGGAGTTTCGAGCTTCAGAATGGTCAGCGCCGTCGGGTCGATCCGGTTCGTGGGAATCTTGTTGTCGAAGAACGGCCTTCCGGTGGCGGGGTCGTAAATGATTTGTGGGTCGCCGGAGAAATCTCCATTCAACTCCGCGGTAGTCGGGACGATGGCCGAGGCAGGACTTCCCGCAATGAGCGATTCATGTTCCCAGGAGAAGAAAAAGAACAGCTTGTTCTTTCGCGCGGGTCCGCCGAAATTCAGACCGTATTGATTCTGGTGCAGCACGGACTTGCCCAGGTTGTTGTGGTTGCTGAACCAGTCGTTGGCATCCAGAACGGTGTTGCGGAAGTATTCATAGGCGTTGCCGTGAAAACTGTTGGTGCCGCTCTTGGAGGAAATTTGAATGACGCCGCCGCCGTAGCCGCCAAACTCCGCGCTGACATTGTTGGTGGAGACGCGAAATTCCTGCACCGCATCCTGAGAGAGCACAAGAGTGTTGACGTTATTCTCGGCGATGTTGGATCCAACCCCATCGATGAAGAACAGGCTCTGGCCGCTGAATGCGCCACCTATCTGATAATTGCCATACGCGATAGCCTGGGTTTGCCCTCCGGCCTGGAAGTTGCCGCTGCCGCCATTGGCGATGGTGCTGCGCTGCGTTCCGCCGCCAGGACTTACACCGGGGACAAAATCGAGAAGATTGTTCACGTTTCGTCCGTTGAGCGGCGCGTCGACGACCTGCTGGCCTTCAATGACGCCTTCCAGGGTCGCGCTATCTGTGTGCAGATCGCTGGAACCCCCCGTCACTGTTACAGTCTGTGCGACATCGCCAACTTGCAGCATCACATCGACGCGCGTCGCGCCGCCAATCTGAACCTCCACCTGGCTGCGCGTGGAGGATTTGAACCCCGGTTGCGAAACGCTCAAGCTGTAGGAACCGGGATTGAGGTTGATAAAGCTGTAGGTCCCGCTGTTGCCGGTTCTGGTCACCTCGGCGGCATCCGTGTCATCGTTCTTCAAGGTGACAGTGGCGCCAAGCACGTTCGCCAAGGTGGAATCGGTGACGGATCCAACCACCGTTCCATAGCTGGTTTGTGCCTGAAGTGGCGGGCTGCCGGCCATACCGAGCAGAAGCACTCCTAGCATGGCGGCAAGGATGGTCCGCCCGCCGCCATGCCGTGCACACAGACATCGGTCGGAGTGAGGCAAACCTTGGTCCCCGACACAAGATGATCTGGTGGTCATGCTCAACTCCGAAGGTAGAATTCAGTTTGCCAGGACGGACTGCCTGCGGCCCGTCCTGTAGCCAGCCCATTTCGACTTTGGCCGGCTGCGTGCCTGTCGCCTGCAATCGGGTCGTTTCCGGCAAGTGAGCCAGCCATGAGCGCACCAATCCACGCCTCCGGCGCCATTCCCTGCTCTCGGAGCGTGCCCTGCCCATCATAGTACGCGGGACCAAGCCCCTGCCAAGGACACGGCGATCTGCATCAGCGCTGGCGACTCCGCCGGCAGGAGCCTGCCGACGGAGTCGCCGATTTCGGCCGAAATAACCAGGGCTTGTACACGCTACTGAGACGGATGGCGCTGCGAGCGAAAATCTGGTCAGACGAGGTGGAGTTCGAAGGCCGCGGCAGTTCCACAGCCGAGGACGACAACGAAGCGTGGCTCGATTTTCTCCGCAACCCAAAGGGCCGGGGCCTCAGTAGTCCGGAGCGATTCCAGAATTGCAATGCCCCGTTTACCTCCTACGAGGTCGCCGCTCGCTGATGCTCGCATCAACTTGAGTGAATGGGTTTCGAGGTACGCCAATTCAGGAATCG
>CAVZNE010000011.1:0-5659 GCA_963776445.1 Terriglobales bacterium | reverse complement strand
TTTGTTCTCTGGTCTGCTCAACGACTACCGTATTGCTGAAGGAACCCAGATGGTGGTATCCTGTCCTTGGAACGTCCGGATGCGCCTCCAAACGGAGGCCAAGATGGACAAGCAAACGAGAGAACCAGAATGGGTGCAGCGCTGGAACATATGGATCGCACCACGCCCGTCGCTGCCGGGCGTGTGGCGGAGAAAGGAAGGCGGGTTCTTCGTGCGAGGAAGAGTCCTCGATCCGCGCACG
Organism: Terriglobales bacterium; assembly: GCA_963776445.1. Taxonomy (GTDB): domain Bacteria; phylum Acidobacteriota; class Terriglobia; order Terriglobales; family Acidobacteriaceae; genus Telmatobacter. Next base: position 5,418 of record CAVZNE010000011.1, on the reverse strand, counting down.
GGGAAGATGAAAGAGATCAAGAAGATCGTGGTCGAGGTTGACGAGCGCGTGGCGGAAAAGCAGGATGCGTTTCGGGTCCTGAGCGACGAGATGCGAAAGGTGAAGGCAGGCGGGGTTCAGGCGGCGACGAAGACCTTCTTCGGCGACTACGCCGTGTCGCTTTTCGAACGGAAAGTGGCCAAGGGCGCGATCCGGTCCGCAAAGGGACGGGAGAAGTGGGAATCGACTCTGCGGCTACATCTGATCCCGCGTTTCGGGCGGGTGGAGATGGCCAAGGCGTCCCGCGTGGCGATCGAGACATGGTTGGAGGGGGCAGGGCGGCAGGTGAAGGCGGGGAACCTGTCCCCGCACACGCCGAACACGCACCTATCGATCTTGAAGGTGATCATGAAGGCGGCGCGAAATATTTTCAGCTAGCGCAGGACCCATCGGAGGGGATCGAGCCACTGGACACGAGCGAGTGGGAGACGTTCACCGAAGAGGAGCCGAACAGTCTGCTCGACGGGGAGGTGCCGTTGTTCCTGGCGAAGATGCTGGAGCTGTCCCCGCAACACTTCGCCATCACGGCGCTGGGGTTTGCGACCGGGCTGCGTCCGTCGTCGCTTCGGCCGTTACGGCGGAACGGGGCAACGCCGGACCTACTTTGGGACAGGGCAGTGTTGTTTGTGCGGAGGTCGCAGACGAGGGGGGAAGAGGTGATGAACGTCACGAAGCAGGGAACTCGCTACCGCATCGATCTGCCGGAGGATCTCATGACGATTCTTAGATGGCACGTGGCTAGCCTGCCAACGGGTCCCATGGGATCGTCGGAGCTCCCGCAGCAGGAAGTAGCGCAAAGCATCTGCGCCCAAAACCGTGTGAACGGTTTCAGCGCGGACAATGTTGCCCCGCGACTTCGACATCTTGCCCTGGTCGAAGAGCAGCCAGCCGTTGGCTTTCACCGAGCGGGGCAGCGGCAATCCCGCCGCCATCAGAAACGCCGGCCAATAGACGCAGTGGAAGCGGCTGATTTCCTTGCCGATCAGGTGCATGTCCGCCGGCCAGAACTTCTCGAAACGCGCCTTGTCGGCCGGATCGTCTGACCCGTAGCCCAGCGCGGTAATGTAGTTGGCCAGGGCGTCGAGCCACACGTAGACAACGTGCTTTTCGTCGCCGGGAACGGGAATGCCCCAGGAAAAACTGGTGCGGCTCACCGACAGGTCCTTCAGTCCGCCGCGCACAAACGAAATCACCTCGCGCCGCGTCGACTCGGGGCCCATGAACTCGGGGTGCTCCTCGTAAAACTCCAGCAGCTTGCGCTCGAAGGCCGACAGCTTGAAGAAATAATTCTCTTCGCTCACCGTCTCCGTCACCCGGCCGCAGTCGGGGCAAATGGTGCCCGCGGGGCCGTCCACATACAGCTCGTCCGACACGCAATACTGGCCGGTGTACGAGCCCTTGTAGATAAAGCCGCGGTCCCGGAGCGTGGCAAACAGCTTTTGCACGCCCTTCTTGTGCCGCTCGGATGTGGTCCGGATGAAGTCGTCGTAGGTGAGGCCCAGTTGGTCCCACAGGCCGCGGAACTCGGCGGAAATGGCTCCGGCAAACTCTTCGGGCGTGCGTCCTGCCAGTTCGGCGGAGCGCTCAATCTTCTGTCCGTGCTCGTCGGTGCCGGTCAGGAACCAGGTTTCAATGCCCAGCGCCCGCTTGCGCCGCGCAATGGCGTCGCACACGATGGTGGAGTAGGCATGGCCCAGGTGCGGCCGCGCGTTGACGTAATAGATCGGCGTGGTCAGGTAATAACGGGAAGAACTAGTAGTTTTTGAGGTCATGGGCGGGACGTTGCTTCGCATTCTGCCCATGGGAAGGGCGAAAATCTTGAGGCAGTCTATTCACCATTTTACGGCATGTTCACTGGCGGCTGAGTCTGGGCGCCCCTGGTCTCGATTTTGAGACCAGGGAAAGCAACGATCTAGTCCAGCATCTGATCCCAGCAGGGAAACGTCCGCCGCACCCTTGGCGCCGCAGGTGGCTGGTAGAATAAGCCTTGAAAATCAAGGATTTTTGAGGCATACCGACGTGTATCTTGAATTGCAGAAAAGGCTCAGCGCCCACCTTCGCAGCGTTTTGAAAGCAAAGTACGATCTCGAACTGGAAACCATCCCGCTTGAGATCCCGCCCGACCTGCAGTTCGGCGAACTGGCCACCCCCATCGCCTTTGAACTGGCCCGCAAGCTGCGCAAAGCGCCCAAAGTGATTGCCGCGGAGATCGTGGCTGCCCTGGGCCAACTGGAAGGCTTCGCCGGTTTTGAGGCCGCCGGTTCCGGCTACATCAATGCCCGGCTCGATCGCGCCTCCGCAGCGCACCTCATCGCCAGCGGAGAGAGCCTGGAGCGCCCTGCCAGCGGCATCCACTCGCTCGTCGAGCACACCAGCATCAATCCCAATAAGGCGGCCCACGTCGGTCATCTGCGCAACGCCATTTTGGGCGACACCTTCGTCCGCCTGCTGCGCGCCGCCGGCCAAAAAGTGGACGTGCAGAACTACATCGACAACACCGGCGTGCAAGTGGCCGATGTGGTGGTCGGCTTTCAGCATCTTGAGGGCAAATCCCTCGCCGATGCGCGCCATTTGCTTGCCGACCTGAAGACCAAGGGTGAGCGGATTGATTATTACTGCTGGGACCTCTATGCGCGCACCTCGCAGTGGTACGAGCAGGGCACGGAAGAGGAGAACGCCTCGCGCAAGAAGCTGCGCTATGCCACTTTGCATGAGTTGGAGCAGGGCGGCAACGAAACCTCGGAAATCGCCGAACTGATCTCGACCGCGGTTCTGCGCCGTCATCTGGAAACCATGCTGCGGCTGGACATCGAGTACGATTTCCTGCCCCGCGAGAGCGAGATTCTGCACCTCAAGTTCTGGGATGCGGCCTTCGAGCAGTTGAAGAAGACCGGCGTCCTCTACTTCGAGACCGAAGGCAAAAACAAGGGCTGCTGGGTGATGACGCGGCCCGGCGCGGTCGCGCAGCAGGTCCAAAACGAGGACGGCCCGAAGGGCACAGACGAAGATGCAAAAGTGATTGTGCGGTCCAACGGGACGGTCACCTACGTCGGCAAGGACATTGCCTATCACCTGTGGAAGTTCGGCCTGCTGGGCAAGGACTTCGGCTACAAGCGGTTCTTCACCTACCCCGGCCACGAGTGCTGGATCACGGCAGAAACCGGCGAGCAGGAGCATCCGCACTTTGGCGGCGCGCAGGCCATCTACAACGTGATCGACTCGCGCCAGAGCGACCCGCAGGCCAACGTCATCCAAGCCTTGCGCGGCATGGGATACACCGGGCAAGCCGACCGCTATACGCATTTCGGTTACGAGATGGTCGCGCTCACCCCGCGCTGCGCCGTCGAACTGGGCTATACCGTTTCCGACGAAGACATGGCCCGTCCCTACATCGAAGTCAGCGGACGCAAGGGCTTCGGCGTCAAGGCCGACGACCTGATCGACAAGCTCATTGCCGCCACCCGCGCTGAAGTGGACGCGCGCCAGACCGGCGGAGCTGAGGCCGAAGCTGGCCGCCAGAAAGTCGCCGAGCAGATCGCTATCGGCGCCTTGCGCTACTTCATGCTCAAGTTCACGCGCAACTCGGTCATCGCCTTCGACTTCAAGGATGCTCTGAGCTTTGAGGGAGAGACAGGCCCCTATATTCAGTACGCCGTGGTCCGCGCCCGCAACATCTTCCGCAAGGCGGGAACCACGCCCGAAGCGGAGTTAGCAAAGTTAGCCGGGTTAGCGGAGTTAGGAACGTACCTGAGCGGCGAGGGCGCCGAAGATATCTGGGCCCTGTGGCTGCGCGCCGCCCGCCGCACGCAGGTGCTGGAGCAGGCCATTGCCTCTTCCGAGCCGGCGATTCTGGCCAAGCACGCCTTCCAGTTAGCGCAGGAGTTCAATAACTTCTACCACCGCCATAACATCCTGAAGGAAGAAGACACGGCGCGGCAGACCTTCCTGCTGGCCACGGCGGCGCTTGCGCTGCGAGAGTTGGTCGTCGTGCTGAGCTGGCTGGGCATCGAAAGCCCGGAGGCGATGTAGGAACAGTTTTTTACCGCTTGAAGTTGCACCAACTTTGGGTGCCCCCGGTCTCGATTTTGAGACCGGGGAAAGCATGAACTCAAGGGACGAAATCATGCGGTCAGAGACCTAGTAGCTCCGCACCCACTCCAGAATCGACCGCACTGCGATGCCGCTTGGTCCTTTGGCAATGTAGGGCCGCGAGTCTTCTACCCAGGCCACGCCGGCAATGTCCAGGTGAATCCACGGCGTGTCTTCCGCAAACACCTTCAGGAACTCGGCCGCGGTGCTTGCGCCGCCCCAGCGTCCGCCGGTGTTTTTGATGTCGCCGATGTCGCTCTTGATCATCTCGGCGTACTCGTCGCCCAGCGGCAGCCGCCAGAATTTCTCGCCCGAGGTGGCCAGCGCGCCGTCGAACTTGGCGTAAGTGACGTCGTCGTTCGAAAAGGCTCCGGCGTTGATCATGCCCAACGCCACCACGCAGGCCCCGGTCAGGGTGGCCGCGTCAATCAGATGGGTCGCGCCCAACTGCTTGGCGTAGGTCAGCCCATCGGCCAGCACCAGCCGCCCCTCGGCGTCGGTGTTGATGATTTCAATCGTCTTGCCGGACATGGCGGTTTGCAAGTCGCCAGGCTTTTGCGCCTTGCCGTCGGGCATATTCTCCGAGGCGCAAACCACGCAAATCACCCGCACGCGCGGCTTGAGCAGGGCAATGGCGCGCATGGCGCCGAGCATCGCCGCGCCGCCGGCCATGTCGTATTTCATCTTTTCCATGTCGGTTCCGGGCTTCAGCGAGATGCCGCCGGAATCAAACGTGATGCCCTTGCCGACCAGCCCCAGCACTGGGCCTTCGGTTACGCACACTGGCTCATAGCGCAGAACGATGAGCGCGGGCGGCTCCTCGGAGCCCTGGGCGACGCTCCAGAACGCCCCCATCTTCAGTTCCTTGATCTTTTCAGTGGAGCTGACCTCGCACTTGAGGCCAACTTCCGCAGCCATGGCGGCAGCGCGCTGGCCCATCATCGTCGGCGTCAGCTTGTTGCCCGGCTCGTTGACCATGGAGCGGGTAAAGGTCTGGCTTTCGCCAATGATCACGCCCTCGGCAAAGGCGGCTTCCACGTCGGCCTTGTCAGAGGTACAGGCGGCTGCCACGGTGAACGACTGCACGCTCTGGTCCTTGCGGTCGCTGCGATAGGTGTCCGGGTCGTAGTCGCCCACAAAAGCGCCCTCGACGGCGGCGCGCACGCAGGGGCCGGGCAAGAGCAGCTCCGGCAGCGGCAGTGCGAAGACCAGTTCGCGGATGCCGCGCGGCTTGGCGTAGCGGACGGCGGTTCCGGCGGCGTTGCGCACGCCGGTGACGGCAGCCTTGGC
>CAVZNE010000010.1:0-5076 GCA_963776445.1 Terriglobales bacterium | reverse complement strand
TGCTGCTGACATCCACCATGCGGGGCAGACCCTGACTGTCGAGGTGCGTTAACTCACTCATTGGTTCCTTCCTAATCGTGCTACTCGACAGCGAGAATGACGCTGGACGCTTTGAACGCTGCCGTTATCTGCTCTCCAACGGCGAGCTGCATGCGCTGGACGCTACCGTTGGTGACGATCACGGCAAGAATGGTTCCGCCGGGAAGCTTCACATCGACTTCCGCGTTCACCGCCCCAACTTGAATATTGCTGACGGTTCCGCTCAGCACGTTGCGGGTGCTGATCTTGCCAGGGTCCAAGCCCTTGCCGAGGATAATCCAACTCGCCTTCACCAGGGCCACCGCTGGCATTCCCTCCTTCAGCGCCAAGGTCTCAACGCTGCCGTTGGTGATGCTGGCGACAAGCTGATCGCCGCCGGGCAAGGTCAAAAGCACCTCGGCATTTACTGCGCCTTTGATGACTTTCGCAATGGTTCCTGAAAATGAATTGCGCGCACTAACTTTCATATCGCCTCCTGTTGCATAAGCACATTGCTTGACAGTACGTGCACTTCGACTTCTTCGCCTGCACAAAATGAGTTGCGTTCAGCGGGAAGTACTGCGAGTCCATCGGCCCGCAGCAAGGTTTTCAACATGCCCGTGGTTTGCTCACCGGGACTGAACGCCAACAGCTTGTCCCCACGGGATTCAAGCCGGACCCGGAGGAGTTTAATGCGCCCCGCCCGCTTCGATGCGTTTTCCTGCAAGACGGCGCGAACCGTAGGCTGAAGTATGCGCCGGTATCCCATTGCTTTCAGAATTGCGGGCCTTACCAATTCAGCAAAGATGATCATGGAAGCAACAGGGTTGCCAGGCAGGCAGAAAACGAGGCAATTATCTTTCACGCCAAAGGTGGTTGGTCTGCCAGGCCTCACGTCCACAGAGTGGAATACCAATGTGACGCCAAGATCTGCAAGCACTTGCCGGACAAGGTCGCGCTCACCCACAGACACGCCGGCTGAAGTAATGAAGATGTCCGCCAGCAGCCCGGCTTTCATTTTTTCGATATGGCTCGCCACTGTATCGCGCGCAATGCCCAGCAATTGAACGGTTGCGCCGCACTCCTTCACCATGGCCGCCAGCGATATCCCGTTGCTGTCAACAATCTTGCCCGGCGCAACAGACTCTCCAACCTCAACCAACTCGTCTCCGGTGGAGAGAATGGCAACCCTGGGCCGGCGAAAGACCGTCACGCGGCTCATGTTAAACGAGGCCATCATGCTGATCTCAGACGCGCGAATGACGGCGCCCGCCGGAATTACAATTTCATCGCGACGCAAGTCGGAGCCCGCAAAGCGTATGTGATCATGAGGCTCAACTGGCGACTTGAACGTCACATACTCGCCATCCATTTCCGCATTCTCGAAAGGGACCACGGCATCGGCTCCCGCGGGAATGCGCGCGCCCGTCATGATCTTGACCGCACACCCCGTCTCGACAGGGATGTTGGACAACGCGCCAGCCGGGATCATTCCGACGACACGCAATCGGGCCGCCGGAACGCAATCGGCTGTTCGGATCGCATAGCCATCCATTGCCGAGTTATCGCACTGCGGCATATTCCACGGGGCGATGATTTCTTCTGCTGTCACCAGGTTCAGCGAATCGATCAACGCCACCGACTCTGTGCCGAGGGTGTGGGCGTGGCCTAGAATCAGCCGCCGCGCTTCTTCAAGAGTTGGCATGGTTCCCCTCTGCGTGGTGCAATAAGTCAGCGGATGAAATTTGTTCCGGCATGATGCTCAACTTTCCATCTTCAAGATAGATCATTTTGCCGCCAAGCCTTTCTCCCTGGCGCTCGTCGTGGCTGGAAATGACCATGGTCATGCCGTCCGCCGCGAGCGATACCACCAGCGACTCAAACAACACGGCGCTGGCGCGATCCACATTCGCCACGGGTTCGTCCAGCAACAGGACTTCCGGTTTGCAGGCCAGGGCACGGGCAAGCGCGACGCGCCGGCTCTCACCACCGGATAATCTTCGTGCGGCTCTGGATTCGAATCCTGCGAGTCCAACCTTCTGCAGAGACTCCCTGATCACTTCCTGGGCATCTTCTTTGCGGACTCCTCTGGCTGCCAATCCAGATTCGACGTTGCTGGCCACGCTGCCTGAAAACAAATAAGGACGCTGATGCAGCAGCGTGACACGCTGGCGCAGAAGGGCGCACTCTTTCCGGGTCCAGTTCACGCGGACGCCATCAAAGCGGATCGTTCCCCGATCCGGCTTGTTGAGAAAAGCCAGAATGCCCAACAGCGTACTCGTTCCCGATCCATCGGGACCGACCAGCACGTGGAGTCCACCGGCAGCGAGGTTCAGCTCGTCAATTGTAACTCCCAGAGTCTTGCCATAAGATGCCTGGACGGCTTCGAGATGATACTTTGCACTACTCATGCGCGGTGGCTCCCTTGTGCGACAGTCAGAATCAGATTGACCGCAAACGAAACGACCATGAGGATCAGCCCGAGGGCCAAGCCGAAAGCAAAATCCCCTTTGCTGGTTTCGAGAGCAATCGCGGTGGTCATGGTGCGTGTGTACATGCGGATATTGCCGCCCAGCATCATGGCCACGCCGACCTCGGAAACGACTCTTCCAAAACCGGCGATGATGGCGGCCATCAGTCCGAAGTGAACTTCACGCGCCAGTTGGAACAGGCTCTGCAGATTGCTGGCCCCTAGTGTGCGGGCGGTCGGCAAGATTCCTTCATCGGCGCCCTGAATCGCGCTGAGTGTGTAATTGGCGATCACCGGGGTTGCAAGAATTGTCTGACCGATAATAATGGCGCCTGGAGTAAAAAGAAGTCCCATCGCGCCGAGCGGCCCCTGCCGGCTGAGGAAACCATACACCAGCAGACCGATCACAACTGTGGGTTGCGCCATAAGGCTGTTCAGGATAAATCGTACGCCGCTTTTCATCGGAAACTTGCCCAGGGCAACTGCGATACCGACGGGAACTCCAACGATGGCCGCAAAGATCACCGACCAGATTGCGACGCTCAGCGAGGTCGCAACAGCGAAGATTACATCCGTGTCCCCTGCCAGGATCAGTGCGATAGCTACGCGAAAAGATTCTGCGATGAAGCCCACGCGCTATCTCCCTTTAAAGGTGAAGAACACGGGGTCGCCCTGCACCTGGTAATTGGCGATAATTCGTTGCCCTTCGGCCCCGGTAATGTACGCGATGAACTTCATTGCCAGATCGTACCGCACGTGCGGAAATCGCTTCGGATTCACCGCGATGACGCCGTAGGGATTGAAGAGTCCATTCGCCCCCGTCAAGGATGATACCTGCGCCACTGTCAGCCTCTGCATCGGACTGCCCGGCTTACTGAAAGCACGGCTCCCATCGTAGAGAATGACCAGGTCTGTCTTTCCATGACGGAGCGCGTTATAGGTTCCGCGGTCGGCGAGAGTGTAGCCGCGCAACTCCGTTGCCATGTTGATGACTTCACCCATGCCCTGGCCTGCCGAACGATGCCACGAACCGGATGGCGCAATGCGGGCGGCTGACCTGGTCTCCTTTTCCTTCTGCTCGGTGCCCGAATCGTCGCCGCGCGAAATAAAGCGAGACCGCTTGGCCGCGATGCGTTTGAAGGCATCCGCCGCGCTGGCGGCATGGCGCAAATCTGCGCGATCGCTAGCCGGGCCGATCACGACGAAGTCGTTGTACATCACGTCGCGGCGATTTATGCCGAAACCGTTGGCGACAAACTCGTCTTCCAATGCGCGCGCATGAACCAGCACAACTTCAACGTCGCCTTGTTCGCCAAGCTTAAGTGCTTTTCCCGTTCCCACTGCAATTACGTCGACTTTGCAAATGCACTCCCGTTCGAATGGAGGCAGAAGCACATTCAGCAACCCGGAATTGCCTGTCGAAGCAGTGGTAGACATTTTCAGCCGGGCTTGCGCAGAGCACACGGAACAAGCAAGCGCCAAAACGCAGGCGGCAAGAGTAAATCTTGGTTTGGCCAACGTCTTTCTAGTTAGCATAGGCACAACAAGGGCCTCTTCAGTTTCCGATGTATTTTGCATACAAACTTCGGGCGACGCCAATATCGGTTGTCCCTTTGAGGATAGCCCGCCCATCGGGGAACACGGTGATATCGAAGTTATCAATTTGCGCCCGGAGCGCAAATTCGTTGACTTTGACCGTTCCCACGGTTTCAAGCCTCTTTGCAAGCTCCTGCAAGTCGAGATGCCGCTCGCGGTCGTAAATCTGCACCGCATTGCGGCCGCACAGGCCGATAGGAGGCCGCCGCTTTCCGGTCAAATAGGTGTACTCCTTGCGGCCACAGGCAGGACAGTCAGGACTCGGTTGCGGCTGGGCCATCTGCATGATATCGCCAGCCCACACGTCCACAATTGTCAGTTTGTGGGGCAGTTGATCAACGTGGCCGGAGAGAATCATGAGGGCGTCCGCCACCTGCAACGCCGCGATGGTGGCTATAATCGGCCCCAGGACGCCGGACGTTTCGCATGTCTGCTGCGCTCCCTCCGGCGGCTCTGGAAACATGCAGCGCAGACAGCACGTTTTGCCGGGCACTATCGGCATCTTCAGCCCATAACTTCCCACCGCTGCGCCGTAGATCCAGGGAACGTTGTGGCAGAGCGCGAAGTCATTGATGAGATAGCGTGTCTCGAAGTTATCCGTGCCGTCCATCACGAGATCCACGTTCCCGAGCAGATCGTCCACCGTTGCTGGCGTCAGATCGCTGATTGCCGGTTCAACCTCGATGGAGGAATTGATGGCTCTCAGACGAGTCGCTGCGGCGGCGGCTTTGGGCAGTCCTGCCTCCGCGTCCTTCTCGTCATACAGCGACTGACGTTGCAGGTTGCTCCACTCGATGTAGTCGCGATCGATAAGGCGCAGGAAGCCGACGCCTGCGCGCGCCAGCGACTCTGCCTGCGCACTGCCCAGCCCGCCGCATCCCACAAGCGCAACCCGCGCTTGCGAAAGGCGGCGCTGCCCGTCTTTACCAATCTCGCGGAAGCGAATCTGGCGCGAGTAGCGATCGTGATCGGCGGAAGTCGCGATACTGGTA
>CAVZNE010000009.1:0-8170 GCA_963776445.1 Terriglobales bacterium | reverse complement strand
ACGGAGAACTCATGTTCATCGTGCAGGGCGCGAAGCATCTCGCTTCTCTCGATTTTGAGCGCCATACAAACGGTAATGGCCGAGGCCGTAGAGGTTCGCAGAGCGCCTGCTTCCACCATCGCCTCTTCGCCAAAGAAGTCCCCCGCGGCGAGCATGGTCACCGTGGCTTCTTTTCCTCTTTTGGAAATTACCGTGAGCTTTGCCTGGCCATTTTGGAGATAAAACACGGAATCGGACAAGCCTCCCTGGGTAAAGTACTCCTGCTTTGCCGTGTTACGGAGGATGCTTCGCCCCGGTCCTTCGGTGGCAAGAAAATGGGCGGTATCAAAAGGACTCTTCTCAACTCGACTCATCCGAATTGCCTCCCTGAGAATGCTGTCCGGCTGCGGATGAGCCTGAACGGCACTGCGAGTGACGGAGGTCAATCGTTCATCCACTCCGACGCACGCTGAAACACACACTCACTCAGCGTCGCATCTGGCGTGATGAAACGTCTGAGCCGTTTAGACCAATCGATAAATGGGGTCCCAGGAGGGGCTGCCGGGGGATGTTCAGTACGGATAGACCTTCGCCCAGGGGTTCAATGCAAAGTTCAACAGATTCTTAGAGCTTTTGTGTGCGCTGGACGGTGCGCACACCGCCGACGCGGCGCAGGCCGAGAACCATTCGGTTGAGGTGGCGCAGGTCTTCCGCCTCCACAACGAATTCGACAATGGCCTCGCCGTCTTCGCCTTCGCGGGCCTCGACGCCGCGAATGTTGGTGTTGTCGTCGGAGATGACGGCGGTCAGCTCCTTCAGCATACCGGCACGGTCGTCGCAGAAGACGGTGATCTTGACCGGGTAGCGCTGGGGGCGTCCGGCGGACTGGTCGCCCACGCGGGACCACTCGACGGCGATGCGGCGGTCGCTCTCGTAGAGGAGATTCTGCACGTTGGGGCAACTGCGGGCATGGACGGCCACCCCCTTGCCGCGGGTGACGTAGCCCACGATCTCTTCGCCGCGAATGGGGTTGCAACAGCGGGCGCGATAGACGAGCAGGTCGTTCTGGCCTTCGACCTGGAGCGAGTCGGAGCCGGTGAGGTGCAGCTTGCGCACGGCGTCGGACATGGCGTCGGCGACATTGCCGATGGGCTTGGCCTCTGCGCCTGGAACGGCTTCGCCCGGCATGGCGATGCCGGGCACGAGCTTGTTGAGCACGTTGTGGGCAGAGTGCTTGCCCTGGCCCAGGGTAGCCAGCAGATCGGCGGCAGTGGCCACGCCATATTCGTTGGCAATGCGGCCCAGGTCCTGATCGTCGATCTGACTGAGCGGCACCTTGTATTTTTTGGCTTCGCGCTCCAGCAGTTTGCGGCCGATCTCCACGGCGCGGCGGCGCTGGTCTTCATTGAGCCAGTGCTTGATCTTGTTGCGGGCGCGGGGACTTTTGACGAAGGTAAGCCAGTCGCGGCTGGGCTTGTGATCCTTCTGTGTGACGATTTCGACGATGTCGCCGGTGTGCAGCTTGGAGCGTAGCGGCACCATGCGGCTGTTGACCTTGGCGCCAACGCAGGTGTGGCCGACCTCGGTATGAATGGTGTAGGCAAAATCGACCGGTGTGGCATCGGCGGGAACCACCACCACCTTCCCCTTGGGCGTGAAGGTGTAGACCTCGTCGGGATAGAGATCCATCTTGAGGCTGGAGAGGAATTCGTTGGGGTCGGTCATCTCCTTTTGCCACTCGACCAATTGGCGAATCCAGTTGAGGCGCTCTTCGTCGCGGGCGGTGACCGCGACGCCGCCGGACTTGTACTTCCAGTGCGCGGCGATGCCCTCTTCCGCGATGCGGTGCATCTCTTCGGTGCGGATCTGCACTTCAAACTGGTGGCCGCTGGCGCCCATGACCGTGGTGTGGAGCGACTGGTAGCGGTTGGCGCGGGGCATGGCGATGAAGTCCTTGATGCGTCCCGGCACCGGCCTCCAGAGGGTATGGATGAGGCCGAAGACGGCGTAGCAGGACGCCACGTCCTGGGTGATGACGCGGATGGCGAGGAAGTCGTAGACCTGGTCGAAGGAGACCTTGGAGCGTTCGATCTTCTGAAAGATGGAGTAGAGGCGCTTGATGCGCCATTCCACGCGGGCCTGAATGCCGTTTTCGCGCAACTGCTCGATCAGCGTGTCTTCCACGCCGCGCAGGAACGCCTCGCCCTCGACACGGCGGGTTTCGACGGCCTCGGATACTTTCTCGAAGCTGACCGGGTCGGTGTAGCGGAAGGCCAGGTCTTCAAGTTCGCCGCGCACCTTGCCCATGCCCAGGCGATGCGCCAGGGGGGCGTAGATGTCCAGCGTTTCGCGGGCGATGGCCTCTTGCCGGTCGGGCTGGAGGTGCTCGAGGGTGCGCATGTTGTGCAGGCGGTCGGCCAGCTTGATGAGGACCACGCGGACGTCCGAAACCATGGCCAGCAGCATCTTGCGGACGTTTTCAGCCTGCCGGTCTTCGCGGTTGGCAAACTGGATTTTGTCGATCTTGGTGACGCCCTCAACGATGTGGGCCACCTGATCGCCAAATTCGGCCGCAATTTCTTCATTGGTGGCGGGCGTGTCCTCGACCGAATCGTGCAACAGGCCGGCGGAGATGGCGGATGCGTCCATCTTCATCTCGGCCAGCACTTCAGCTACTTCAAGCGGATGGATGATGTAGGGCTCGCCGGAGGCGCGCATCTGGCCGGCATGGTGCTTGACGCAGAACTCCCATGCCTTGCGGATGAGAGCGACGTCTTCACTGGGGCGGTTGGCCTGGACGTGCTTGAGCAGCGCCTCGAAGCGCAGTCCTATGGGGCTTTGTGGATGGAGAGGATTCTGGTCGCGTACGTCCGCCGGCATCGCCACGGGAGGAGCCGGGGGCGTGCTGGGAACTTCTGCCGGGATGTCTTGCCGGACAGTCGCCATATTTCATTATAGGCACAGGTTGTAAGGATACATCGCCGGTGCAAGCCGCGGAAGCAGCGCCAGGCGGCGAACCAACTCACGGGGAAGAAACATGGTTGCAACGTGCTTTGACCATGGATTGCCGCACTGATTCCCGAAGCCACGCGTCCCTGTCATAGTAATCCCATCGTGCTTTCCGAACCGGGCTATTGGAGGAATTGATTGTCAGGGAAGCATTACTTTCTTCTTATCTTTGTCGTTTCATAGGAAAGCCTCGTTTCTACTGGGAAGCAGGTTCGATGTTATAGACGGACAACACGTATCGATTTCTTATAATTATTCACTTTAGTCAATAAATATGCATGTTTCCCTCATTGGTCCGATTGCTTCCAAATATCAACATGGTGTGCTTGCCATCACAGCCCATGGATTATGGAGGAAGAGTAGAGTCCACTTCGGAGTTGAGGTTCGGAGACGGAGGAACCTTATGTTGAAACAGCTATTACTTACAGCCGCGGTGATAACACTGGCGGGAAACTTGGGATATGCGGACCAGTCCCGGTCCAAGGTGACCATTCAGGTGGCCAAAGTTACGCCCACCAGCGGCAAGCAGATGTATGCGAGCTATTGCGCTCCGTGCCACGGCGTGGACGGCAGGGGCCATGGAGCGGTGGCCGCCGCGCTGAAGACAGCGCCGACCGACTTGACGGTGCTGAGCAGGCAGAATCGAGGGAAGTATCCGGACGTCCACATTGTTGCGGTGCTGGAGGATGGATCGGCGATTCAGGGGCACAGAACAGCGGAAATGCCCGTATGGGGACCGATTCTTGGTAAGATGAACCAGACTACACCCGAGGAAAGACTGCTCAGGATCTGCAATCTGAGCCGCTACCTGGATACGATTCAAACGAAATAGGGCCGGCGGCCCACCAGCTCCCGGCCAAGGGAGCCTATAAGTGAAGCCGCGTACCCCACGAACCGACAGGAACCAGGAGGCGCCCAGGGCTGCCAAGCCCGCGGCGCCCTCCGCACGGATTCCCGGGACCCCTTCTCCCGAGAAACGCGCTGAACTTCGCGCCAAGCGCAGTGCAACCCCCAAAAGGCCTGCCCCCAAAAAGCCGGCCGCTGTAGCCAAGCACGGCAAGGCGAATCCGCCCAAACCGGACCAGCCCAAGCCGAGCCAGCCGAATTCAAGCAAGCCCAAGCAAATCAAGCCCGGCACGCCTCGCCCCGCACCGGAGCAGAACACCCTGGGAGCCAAAATCGGCGCCAAGATCACCCGGCGCGCCTCCGATCGTCTGCGCGAGGGCTATCTGTGGGTCTACGCCTCCGATATTGAGGCAATCAACACCGGCGAAGGCGAGACACCCGCTCTGCTGCCGGTGGCCGATAACCGCGGACTGCTGCTGGGAACGGCGCTCTATAGCCCTGCCTCGCAGATTGCGCTGCGCATGATCTCGCGCGAGGACCTCGACGAGGCCGCGTGGCTGGAGTTGCTGGCGGAGCGGCTGCGGACAGCGATTGGCCGGCGCAAGCCGCTGCTGAACAAGGACACCAACGCCTGCCGCCTGTGCTTCAGCGAGGCGGATCAACTGCCCGGCGTGGTGGCGGACAAGTACGGCGACCTGGTGATTTTGCAGTTGCTGGCCAAGGGGCTGGATGCGGCCGCGGTGCGGGAAACCTGCGTGCGCGTGCTGCGCGAAGAGCTGGCGCCGAAGACGATTTTGGAGCGTCCCGACCCGCGCATGCGCGAATTGGAAGGGCTGACAGCGCCCGCGCCGGGACCGCTGTGGTCTGCCGACGCGGCTGCCCCGGTGACCAGCAGCCAATTCCGGCTGAACGGCCTGACGTTTCAATTCGACGCCAACTCCGGACAAAAGACGGGCGCTTTTCTGGATCAGAAAGCCAACTACGCCGCGGTACGGGAGTGGGCAAAGACGCTGGGCGCAACCGGGCGCGCGCTCGACGTTTGCTGCTACCAGGGCGGCTTTGCCCTGCACCTGGCCCAGGTTTGCGAACAGGTGACAGGCATTGACTCCTCGCGCGCCTCGCTGGAAGTGGCGGAGCGGAATTGCGTGGCCAATCACAAAAAGGTCACGGCACAGACGGACTGGGTGGAGGGCGACGCCTTTCAGATTCTGCGCGACTGGTCGGACGCCGGCGAGGCCTTCGACACCATCGTTCTGGATCCGCCGGCCTTTGCCAAGACACAGCGGGCGGTGGAAGGGGCCCTGCGCGGCTACAAGGAACTGAACCTGCGCGCCCTGAAGATGCTGCGCCCAGGCGGGCTGCTGGTGACCTGCTCCTGCTCGCACCATGTGGGCTGGGCGGAACTGGAGGCCAGCGTGGCCTCCGCCGCCATCGACGCTCACCGGCGGGTGCGCCTGCTGGAGCGGCGCGGCGCCAGCATCGACCATCCGGTGGTGCTGAATTTGCCGGAAACCGAGTACCTGAAGTGTCTGGTGCTGCAGGTGGAGTAGGTAGTTTTATAAGAACGGATAGAAGCAATGAAAGGCTGGCAGGAATGGATTGGAATCCATCCTGCCAGCCTTTTTGGTCTTGCCGTGTTTTCTCAGGCGCGGGCGACACGCGGACTGCCATGCCAGGGGGCAAGAAACTGCACCAGCCGCTGGAACCAGGATGGACGTGATGGAGGGAGAACCGGCTGCTTTCCCGCGGAAGTGGCGGAGCGCAACTGGGCCATGGTGTCTTTGACCAGCGCCCGCAGCGATTCAGCCTCGAAGGTGCAGGAGCGCAGATAGGCGGAGACGGTAAGGCCGGCTTCAGCGGCGCGCTGACGCAGTTGGGCGCACTCGGCCTGACTGAGGCGGATGGTGATGCTGGCGCACTTCAGGTTGCGTTCCAGGGGCGTGAAACCGCTGATGGTTCCAATGTCTGCGCGAGGAGCGGGAGGTGTTTGCGGATGTACCGCTGGCGCTTCTGGAAATGGAACGCTGGCTGGATATCTGTCGGAATCGACGGGCTGGGCGAGGGACAGGTCTGGGACGTCTGAGGAACGATAACGGGCGTGGGCGCGCAAAGCGTGCTCGTAGCTAAGGGTGGCAATGTCGTCTTCGAGGGCATCGTCGGTCCAGGATAGTTCCGGCTTCTTCTCGGGCTCGGCCAGCGCGGCCAGAAAACCCGCAAAGGTGGAAGGGGAGGGCGCGGATTGAGCTGTTTGCTGCATGGGTGGAGCTTAGCGCGAGGCAGGGCGCAAGCGTGAGGGTTTTCCCATGTAGTAATTGGGGCAGATTCCAATCCGGGAAACGCGCTTTCGCATTTCCCAGAATGAACCCGCTTGGTGGATTTTTTCTTCATGGAATGCAGCATTGTGCCAGCGCACCCTAGAGCGATTCCAGAAGAGGTATGCCCCGTTTACCAGGTTCAAGGTCGTCGCTCGCCGAGGCTCGCACCGACTTGAGTGGATGGGTTCCGAGGTACACCAATTCTGGAATCGCTTAAGCCGCAAGAATTTCTTTCTCGAAAAGCACGCGTTGAGGGTGAGGCATCCATTTTTGTACAACTATGCGCAGTCAGAGACCTGGTCTTTGACCGCATGATTTCGTGCGTCGAGTTCATGCTTTCCCTGGTCCCAAAATCGGGGCCAGGGGCACCCAAGCTTGGTACAAATTCACGCGGTCAGAGGCCTAGTTGCACGCGGCCTTAAGGGGTTCGAAGTCAGGGAGTATGCGGCCGGGGAGGCGCAAGAGCTTGGAGACGGCCTCGGCGGCCATGGGGCGTGCGAAGAGGAAGCCCTGGCCGAAGCGGCAGCCCAACTGGCGCAGCAGGCTGTACTGTTCCTGGGTTTCGATGCCTTCGGCCACCACATCCATGCCCAGCACCCTGGCCAGTTCGATGATGGTGCGGACTATCTGAAGGGGTTGCTCGCCCTCGGTCATGCGGCCCACGAAGGAGCGGTCGATCTTGAGCACGTCGAAGGGGAAGGTATGGAGATGGTTGAGGGAGCTGTAGCCGGTGCCGAAGTCGTCCATGAGCAGGGAAACGCCCAGGCGGCGCAGGCTTCCCAGCACTTCCATGGCTGTTTGCACGTTGGGAATGAGGCTGGACTCGGTCATTTCAAGGCCGAGTTGGCGGCTGGAGATGCCGGATTGGAGTAAGAGGGCCTCAACATGGTCGGCCAGTCCTTCGCGGGAAAACTGGCGCGCGGAGAGGTTGACGCAGACCCGCAGGGAGCAGTGGCCGGTATCTTCGAGGCACCATTTTTGAATCTGACTGCAGGCCTCGGCGAGCCCCCAGTCGCCGATGGGCAGGATGAGGCCGCTCTCCTCAGCCAGAGGAATGAAGTCCATGGGCGGAATGATGCCGCGTTCGGGATGGTCCCAGCGGATGAGCGCCTCCAGGCCGACGACCTTGCGGGTAGTGAGATCGACCTCCGGTTGGTAATAGAGGACAAACTGGTTATGGTCCAGGGCATGGCGCAGATCTGGCAGGCTCGGCCAGGACGGAGCATCGCTGTTGCCGGCAGCGGAGGAGCGCGAGCGGCGAACGCCCGGCGAGGAAAAGGCAGTGCGCAATCTGCGCAACTCCAACTGGCTTGTCACCATATCCGCAAGGCTCTCCAGCATGCGCAGCGCTTCCGGCGCGAGGTGCGGGCGGGGCTGGCGGCGGACGATGGTCAAGACGCCGAGGATCTTTCCGCAGGAGGAACGAACCGGAACGCTGGCAAAGGAGGCCGCGTTGATCCGGCGCAGGACCAGCAGTCTGCCCGCAAGGTCAGGATCCAGGGAAACATCGGGAACCACCACCGGGCCGTCTTCCGCGAGGACCATGTCGAAGATGGAGTTTTTGCGGGGCAGTTCGCGGACGGGTTCACCGGCGTAGGACTTGATCCAGACGCGGCTCTCGTCGGCAAAGGCGAGGAAAGCCATGTCGGCCTGGAAATACTCAGCGGACAGCCGGGTGATGGCGTCGTAGCTGGGTTCCGGGGGCGTGTCGAGAATCCCGGTGGAGCTGAGCGCAGCAAGCCGCATAGCTTCGGGGTGGCAATTACGCGTTTTGATTTGCAGCTCTACTTGTGGCATCTTCACTCCGGCGCAGCGGGGGTACCGGCAGCGTGATTCCTACGGGGATGGCCGTTCGCCGGTGTGCTTTGCGATTCTGCAAAGGGCCGCAAGCGGCGTTTCCGGCCCCTCCGCGCTGGTATTACGCGGCAAGAACCGGTGAGATGGCCCGTAAGGGCATGCTGCATGAGTTCCGTACTGTGCTTATCGGAGGGATTACCGGGGCCATGAGGTTACGGCAGGGC
>CAVZNE010000008.1:0-6712 GCA_963776445.1 Terriglobales bacterium | reverse complement strand
ACATTCAGCCGGTCATCGATATCTACGCCAACGTGGATGGAACCGATCTGGGTTCCGTGACCCGCTCGATCGAGAAAATCGTTGTCCGCCACGAAAAGGCGGGAGATCTGCCGCGCGGCTCGCACTTTACCCTCCGCGGTCAGAGCGAGACCATGAAAACCTCCTACACCGGCCTTTTGTTGGGGTTGGTTTTCTCCATCCTGCTGGTCTACCTGCTCATCGTGGTCAACTTCCAGTCCTGGCTCGATCCATTTCTTATCATCTCCGCGCTGCCCGCGGCACTGGCCGGCATTGTCTGGTTCATGTTCCTCACCGGTACCCGGCTCAGCGTCCCGGCGCTCACCGGCGCCATCATGTGCATGGGCGTAGCCACCGCCAACTCCATCCTGGTGGTCAGCTTTGCGCGCGAGCAGCTTGAAGTCCTGGTAGGCGATGCCCGCAAGGCCGCTCTCAACTCCGGCTATGTTCGCTTCCGCCCGGTGCTGATGACCGCCCTGGCCATGATCATCGGCATGGTGCCCATGGCCCTGGGCCTCGGCGACGGCGGCGAACAGAACGCGCCGCTGGGCCGCGCCGTCATCGGCGGCCTGCTGCTGGCCACCGTGGCCACGCTCTTCTTTGTTCCCGCATTCTTTTCTGCCCTGCACGGCCGGCTTGAACGCCGCCGCAAGACGGCCTCCAGCGCCGCGCAGGTCGCCACGTTCGACGAGTTCGATCAGCTTTCGGAGTAGCTTTTTATGACGGATGAATCCAAGCAGAACCCGCAATCGGAGTCACAGGCCGCAAACGAATACGAGCAAGCGCCCGAGCAGAAGCCCATTTCCGGGAGCATCGCGCTGGTGGGCGTGGGCGTGGTGCTGGTCGTCGCCCTGGTTTTGGGCGGTATCGGCGTCCTGCGCCGCACCCATGCGGATACGGTGCTCGCCGAGCGCACCCATGAGCTTGCCGCTCCCACGGTGCTCGCCGAAACGCCCAAGCCGGGCGCGCCCGTTGACAGCTTTGTGCTGCCCGGCAATGTCACCTCCTATACGGATTCGCCCATCTACGCGCGCACCTCCGGCTACCTCACGCGCTGGTACTTCGACATCGGCGCAAGGGTGAAAAAGGGCGCGCTGCTGGCCGAGATTTCCACCCCCGAGGTGGACCAGCAACTGGCCCAGGCCCAGGCCGACCTGGCCACCGCCCAGGCCAATGCCAACAACTCCCGCATTCAGGCCGACCGCTACTCCGGACTGGTCAAGTCCAACGCCGTCTCCCGCCAGGACACCGACACCTTTGTGAACCAGGCTACGGCCACGGCCGCGGCGGTCCGCTCCGCCCAGGCCAACGTGCAGCGCCTCCGCGACCTGCAATCGTTTGAGAAGGTCTATGCGCCCTTCGACGGCGTCATCACCGCCCGCACCGTCGATATCGGCCAGTTGATCGACACCGGCGCAGGCAAGGAACTCTTCCATCTCCAGGCCATCCAAACCCTGCGCGTCTATGCCAATCTGCCCCAGGTCTACTCTCAGAACGTCAAGCGCGGCGCAAAAATCGGCCTCACCTTTCCCGAGCATGCCGGCAAAACGTATGAGGGTACGCTGGTGCGCACCGCCGATGCCATCGATCCCGCCAGCCGCACCCTGCTGGTCGAAATCGACGTGGACAATCGCTCCGGCGAGTTGCTCCCCGGTTCGCTGGCCCAGGTCCACTTCAAGACTCCGTCCGCCGGCCCCACTTTCATCGTGCCCGCCGCCGCTCTCATCTTCCGCAAAGAGGGCCTCCGCGTCGGCACCGTGGTCAACGGCAACATCGCGCATCTGGTCCCGGTGGTCATCGGCCAGGACGACGGCGCAAGCGTCCAGATCATCACCGGTCTCAGCGCCTCCGACCGCGTCATCCAGGACCCGCCCGATTCCCTCATCGAGGGCGAAAAGGTCTCGGTGGTAACCGCGGCCAGCCAGGCATCCGAAGAGGGAGGCAAGTAATCATGCCAGCCCCGCAAACAGGGAAGAAACACCGCGTTGTAACAGGACACGACTTCAGTCGTGCCGTAAACGCAGCTAAATCATCGCGGGCTTTAGCCCCTGCGGGTTCTTTTTCCAGCAATACAGATCCGTGCCCCATCCATGCGACCTTTTTCGGTCGCAAGGGTGGGAAACCACAAATCTCGACCATCCCGGTTCTGGCATGCCTGCTTGGACTGGTATCTCTCGCCGGTTGCAAGCCCGTTGGCCCCAACTACAACCGCCCCGGCTACGACGCCCCGGCCGCCTACAAGGAAGCCGGCGCATCCGTTGTCACGGTGCCTCCGCCCAACCCCGCCGCAGGCGGCTGGCAGCCCGCCTCGCCCTCCGACGGCATGCTGCGCGGCAAGTGGTGGGAGATCTACCAGGACCCGCAGCTCAACCAGCTTGAAGAGCGCATCGCCACCGACAACCAGAGCCTGCGCCAGGCTCTGGAAACCTACTCTGGCCGCGCGCGACCAGGTCACCGCCGCCCGCTCCACCCTCTATCCCAGCTTCTCCGCCGGCCCTTCCGTCCAGCGCGACAACATCTCCGCCAACGGGCCTTCCTACTCCGCCGGCAAACCCACCACCTACAGCGACTTTGTGATCGCCGGCCAGGCCAGTTGGGAGCCGGACTTCTGGGGCCGCATCCGCCGCACCGTCGAGGCCGCCCGCTCCAACGCCCAGGCCAGCGCCGCCGACGTGGCCAGCGTGGACCTCAGCCTCCATGCCGAGATGGCCGCCGACTACTTCCAGCTGCGCGGCCTCGATGCCCAGATCAAGCTGCTTAAGGCCACCGTCACCGACCTCGAAGGGCAACTCGACCTGGCCCAGCGCCGTCTTGATGGCGGAGTGGCCACCGAAGCCGACGTGGCCCAGGCCCGCACCCAGCTTGAAACCGTGCGCGCGCAGCTGGTCGACGTAGGCGTGGCCCGCGCCCAGTACGAGCACGCCATCGGCACCATCGCCAATTTGAAATTATCGGAATTCAGCATTCCGCCCTCGCCGCTCGATCTGCCGCTGCCCAAAATCCCCGTCGGCGTTCCCTCGCAACTGCTCGAGCGCCGCCCCGACATTGCCGCCGCCGAGCGCCGCGCCTCCGCCGCCAACGAACAAATCGGCATCGCTGTCAGCGCCTACTATCCCACCATTAGCCTCGTCGGCCAGGGCGGCTTTGAAAGCCTCCACGGCGGCACCTGGATTCAGGGCCCCAGCGCCCTGTGGTCCCTCGGGGCGCAGGCCACCGAGTTGCTCTTTGACGCCGGCCAGCGCCACGCCCTCACCGACCAGGCCCGCCACGCCTACGAGGCCCAGGTCGCCGGCTACCGCAGCACCGTTTTTCAGGCTTTCAACGACGTGGAAGACCAGCTCTCCGGTCTGCGGATTCTGGAGCAGGAATCAACCGTCGAGCAGCGCGCCGTCGCTTCTGCGCAACACTCCTTCGACCTCTCCAACCAGCGCTACAAGGGCGGCGTCACCAGCTATCTTGAGGTCCTCACCGCCGAGGCCGCGCTGCTCCAGAACCAGCGCACCGACCTCGACCTCCGGACCCGCCAGTTCGTCTCCAGCGTCGGCCTCGTCCGCTCCCTCGGCGGTGGCTGGGACGCCTCGCAGTTGCCAAAATAAGGATAGAAAGCAAGGCTTGCTAGTCCAGCTTTTTCTGTTCCCTGTTCCCTGTTCCCTGTTCACTAACCCCTATTTCCCTATTCCCTGCCGCACC
This sequence comes from Terriglobales bacterium, assembly GCA_963776445.1. Lineage (GTDB taxonomy): Bacteria > Acidobacteriota > Terriglobia > Terriglobales > Acidobacteriaceae > Telmatobacter. The sequence goes on along the minus strand of CAVZNE010000008.1, from coordinate 3,004 downwards.
GCGTCCACCCGCACATGGCTATACGCCTCCGGCGGTACGTCGTTCAGCGGCAGCCCCGGGCCCTCCCACAGCAGCCGCGGAAAGCTCGAACTGACGGAGCGCAGTGCTTCCATGTGCAGCGTATGCTTGCCCGCGCGCAGCCCTAGCGAGCCGCGATCGTAGCGCATGGCGTTGCCCGGCGAGCCGCACACCTGGGCAAACGGCGGGCCGGTCCTGGCCACTTCCACCCCGTCAATCACCACCCGCGCGCCGTCCCGCGCCATCACGGAAAAGCTGTACCCGCCGTCGGCGGGAATGTCGATCAGTCCGTCCCACACCACCACGAACCGCGTAAAGCCCTGCGGGTCCACGCGCAGGTTCAGCGACTCGCCGGTAAACACCGGCTGCTTCCCAGACAAATCCTGCAGTTCCGTCCACGCGACTGGGTAAATCTGCCAGGTCAAGCCGGGAAGCGTCTCGCTGTTGACTGCCAGATCATCGTGCCAGCGGGCCACCACCACCAGTCCCTGCGCGGCCCAGTCTTGCCGGCCTTGCTGGTCCTGGGCTTGAAGCAGAACCCTGAAGCGCCCCGCGCCGCTGCTGCCGCCGTCCAACTCCGTACCCAGCGCATCGGGGAAGCGGTGGCGTACGCTGCGTCCTGTCGCTTGAGTTCCGTCGCCAAACAGCCAGGTGAAGTGCGCCCCCGCCGAGGGCTGCGCGGTAAAGGTGACCGCCTGCCCCGGCGCAAAGATCGGCGGACTCACGGTAAACCGCGCCGTCGGCCCCGGACTGGCGGCAAAGGTTGCTGGCTCTGCGCCCCCTGAAACCGTCAACTGCAAAGCGGCGTCGCTCTCCGCGCGGTCCTGTCCAAACTTCACGTTGTCAAACAGCACGCCCGCCACTTGGCCGGAGATGGTCGACCCAACCAGCGGCGGCTGATCCAGTGCCCAGATATTGCGGAAGGTAAAGCTGCGCAGCCCCGGTTGCTCCTGCTCCATCTGCACCAGCGAGTACCAGTTATCCAGAAACAGATTCTGAAAGGTGAAGTTGCTGCTCGTGCCCTTGGCTCCGTTCGCGCCCCAGTAGCCCAGCAGCCCAAACGTCTGCCCGCAGGCCCCAATGCCGCCGTGCAAAATGTCGCTGTCCCGCAGCGTAAAATTGCGCGAGTTGAACACCTTCCGCGGCCACCCGGCGCGCACAATATTCGAGATGCTCGTTGAAAGTACGCTGTGCTCGATGAGGATGTTTTGCACATCTTTGCCGGGCCGCAGAATGTCCTCGTCTTTGTAGCCGTCCCAATTGCCCTGCATGGCAAAAACGTCGTCCGACGCGCGCAAAAACGAGTCGCGCACAATGGCGTCGCCGCCGCCCAGCCAATCCATCCCGTCCTGGTTGGCGTTGCCGGGGTTGCCGCCGATCACCCGCAGGTCGTCATACGTAAATCCCGTGGAATCTTTCATCTGGATCGACCAGGTCCTTGCCCTCACAATGCAGGTCAGCCCCTCGATCTCCACATTTTTCGCGTCCATTGACCCGATGCAGTGCCAGTCCGGCTTCTGCATCCAACCCTCGTCGTTGGCGGGGTCCTGCGAGCCTTCATACACAATCGTCCCCCGGCCCAGCACCTTCACGTCCTGCACCTTCCACAGGTTCAGGCTGCCATAGAAGTAGGAGCCCGGCGCAAGATAGAGTGTCTCGCCGCTCTTGGGGTTCAGGCTTTGGCGGTACACGCCTGGCATATAAACGTGGATGTTCGGGACGCGCGGCACGGGCGGCGGCGGCGCGCCCGCAAACAGAAAAAGCATCCTGGCGTGATTCAGAAAGTCGCCGGGCCGGGAGATGGAAAGCTTGGCCGGCCCTGCAAGCCGAAAGCGGATGGTCTGGCCGTCGCGCGTCGGGCGCAGGCCCAACCGCCACGGCTCAATGTCCACTCCCTTGTCCCAAAAGCCCGTCTCGGCTGCGGTAATCGCTACGTCCACGGGGCCGGTCACGTCGAAGCTCACAAACTCATAACTCGCAGCGGCGTGCGCCACATCCACCACCTGGCCGTTCACGGTCATCGTGAAGGCGGTCGAACGCAGTTCCGCGGGAACAGGCGTGGCCTGAACGCGGCTGGCAGCCTGGGCGGCAAGAGGAACAACGAGAAGTACGGCGAGCAGCGGACGAAAAGCCAGCAAGAAGACAAACCCCGGCACGAAAGTGGGAACGACTCCACTTTAGCACCGCGCAAGCTGCTTGCGGCCTCCGTGGCGTCTGCCATGGAGGCCGCATCGGTCCTGATTTTCGCTACTTCAGCACGTGGCAAACCAGCTTCATTGGGCGTCCGTTCGCGTCCTTGGGCTGGCCTGGCTTCCCCACAGCGTCCGCCGCCTCGTCCGCGATAAAGGCGCACCACTGAACGGCCTTGTCGGAATAATGAGGGCAGGGATCGTCGGCTTTGAGCGGTGTATAGCTGATAAACAGCGGCTGGCTTGCACCCTCCACTTTGTAGGCCGAGGTGCACTTGGCGTCCAGTCCACTCGGCCAATTGTCCACATGGGTTTCATGGCCCACCGCAGACACGACATCGAGCCGTTCCATGCCTGCGTGCAGGCTCTTCACGGCGCTTTCGAAGGGGGACGACTTCGGTTGGAATTCAAACCATACCAGGCCTGCGGCTACAACCAGCGCTACGCCCACCAGAATGATGATCAACTGATAGTTGGCGGATTTTTCGCTGTTTGGCTCTGGAGCTAAGGAGTGGAATATTTCCTCGTCCGCTCCCGGTTTTTTATCGTGGATCGGCATGAGCAATCTCCCTGTGGATCCGGCCTGGCCGAGTCGTTAGAAGATAATTCAAGGGCAGATGCGATCCCCTTGCCGCTGCTCGGGACAAAAGTCCCTGCATTGGTTCGACCGTTCAGGGCCGGAACCATAGTAGCCCACTTTCTACCCACGCGTCTTTGCAAAAATTCAAGAGCGAGCAGCGGTTTCAGATGCCTTCGCCCGGCTTCATATCCCTTCACCCATCGACAAGCAATACATC
>CAVZNE010000007.1:0-3981 GCA_963776445.1 Terriglobales bacterium | reverse complement strand
TCCACAACGCGCTGAGGAAGGGCCAGAGGAAGGCTGCCGCCTTGTCTTTGGCCGGGTCGGCAGACAACAACAGTCGCAGGCGCTCGGAAACGGTGGCGGCATTCTTCGCCATTTCCAGGGCGGAAAGGGACGGTTTGGCGAAGGGACGGTAGTCGAGGGTGGCGAGATCGAGGACTTGGCGGATCTCTTTGCCGTCTTCTCCGCGGCTCTTTTTGTAGAAGCCCTGGCCGGATTTGTCGCCGAGCCAGCCGCGGTGGACGATCTCGGCCAAAATTGCTGAAAAACCTCCAGATGCATCGCCTTGCGGGAAATTCGCGGCTACATGGGCCAGGACGTCGAGGCCCACCATGTCGGCCAGGCGGAAGGTGCCGGTGCGAGGCCAGCCAAGAATGGGGCCGGTCAGGGCGTCGACTTCTTCAATGGTGAGGCCCTGGCGCAGCATCAGGTCCGCGGCGGTAAACATGACCTCAACGCCGATGCGGTTGGCGATGAAGTTGGGCGTGTCGTGGGCCTGCACCACCTGCTTGCCGAGCAGGCGGTCGGCGAAGGCGGCAAAGGCGGCCAGCACGGCGGGGTCGGTTTCGGCGGTGGGGATGACCTCTACCAGGCGCATGTAACGCGGCGGATTGAAGAAGTGGGTTCCGAAGAAGCGGTCGCGGTGCGAGGCGAGCCCGGCGGAGATCTGACTCACCGGCAGGCCGGAGGAGTTGCTGGTGAGCACGGCCTGGGGCGCGAGATGGGGCGCGATGCGGGCCAGCAGGGCTGTTTTGATGGACAGATTCTCTGCCACAGCCTCGACGACCCAGTCGCAGGCCGACAGCTTGGCAAGATCGTCTTCAAAGTTGCCGGGCGTGAGGTGCGCGACGAGCGAAGGCTCATAGAAGGCAGCGGGTTTGGCTTTGGCGAGGGCTTCGAGCGCGCCTTTTGCGAGGCGGTTGCGGTCGCCTTCGCCGGGCGGGACAAGATCGAGCAGGAGGGTGGGGATTCCGGCGTTGGCCAGGTGGGCGGCGATGCGCGAGCCCATGGTTCCCGCGCCCAGCACGGCGGCGCGGCGCACCAGCAGCGGCTGGACGGCTAAAGCAGGAAGTGCGGCCGGGGAAGGCGTGCTCATGCGGGCCTTTCTCTTGGCGGCGGAGTGGGGAAATCCGCCGCGCGGAAACCATCGCAGCATACGGAAGCACGCGGCAGGGGGTCAAGGAGGGGGCGGGCGGGCTGGGCAGCCGCCGACAAACAAAGCCGGAATTTCGCCGGAGTTAGAAGAGAAGGCCGGCCATCACAGCGTAGGGTAGCAATCTTTGAAGAACGCGCGCACTTCGTTCGAAACGAAGTCGGAATCTAGAACGCCCCTTTGCATTCGCGTGAGGAGATTCTCTGAAACTCGTTTCTTGGGCCGCGCTTTTCCACTCTCGATTGCGCGATCTATAGCAGCGCATTTTCGGATACGCGCGTGCCGATAGGAAACAACCGAAGAGTGTTGAATGAATGGGTGTCCGTGTTCACTAGGTTCGACACACACTAAAGTCTCTGACCAGCGGTAGCGTGTACAGATAGGAACGGTGATAACCTCGCCATCCAGGGTTGGCTTTGTCAGAACGACTTGCAGATGTTCATCGGCTTCGTCCTCATCATCGATCATGAACGCATCGCCGCAATCCATGATCAGGCGACGCTCCCAAGAACCTGCTCCGTCACTTCTTCTATTTCGATTTCCCGGGTAATCGCTGCAATCTCCTCAGGAGGCAGATTCTGCGCCGCTAGGATTTCACCGATCGAAATGGGGAGAGACGACCCGTCTGGGTCGTGCCATTCGGGCAAGCTATGCGTATAGTCCATCAACTCCCAGCGGCTCATCCGGCCATATCGTTCAAAGACTTCCGTCAACAACTTCTCTTCGGCCCGGGAGAGTTTATCGGTGGGGCAATCTTCACTCGTCAGTTCCAACTCGTATTGGCCTAACGGAGGCGTAATGTATTTTGACCAAAAAGGTTTCTTGCCTTCGTCGATCATGAGGTTGTAGGTGTTGCTGACAACCGGCCCAAGAGGCATGGAAACGTGCCGATCGTTCGTAACGGAAAAGCCCCATCTGCCCAACGCCTCGCGGTCTGCCAGGTAGAGCAGTTTTATCAGCTTGAGGTATGACATTTTTCCGCCGCGCAGCCTCAACAAAAACGCCGCAGCTTCCGTGGCCTTTCTTTCGTCGAATGCCATGTCAACCCTCCCCGATTCGCCTCTGTGGGCACCATCATATGCCCACATTTTAGACGTGTCTATAAACTATAGTAGCATGCTTTCGCCATTTATTCGCCTATCGAGACATTTCAGGCACTCTGTCCCAGTTCGGGACCTTGTCGTTTGACCCTGCCTAGCCGGGGGCAATAGCTTGGAGGAGTGCGAGGGAGCGATCTTTTCCCTCTCGAACATGGAGGTTGGATGCGAAGCAGACTTTCTTTCTGGTTTTGGAGTGGGGCGGTAGCGCTGTTTGCACTGGTTCTGGCCGGCGCGCAGGCTCAGGACCTGAAGAGTTTCGAGCAGCGGACCACGACCAAAGTGCTGGCCAACGGGCTGACGCTGATTGTGTGCGAGCGGCCGGATGCGCCGGTCTTCAGCTACTCCACCTTTATTGACGCCGGCGACGTGAACGACCCCTCGGGCGAGAGCGGGTTGGCGCACATGTTCGAGCACCTGGCTTTCAAGGGGACCAGCGAGATTGGCACCACGGACTATGCCGCCGAAAAGCTGGCGCTGGCCAAGGTGGAAGCGGCGAACGACGCCTACGAGGCCGAGTACCTGAAGGCCGTGGGCCGCGACCCGAAGAAGCTGGCCGAGCTGAAGAAAGCCTTCACTGAGGCGGAAGCCGAGGCGCACAAGTTCGTGGTGCCCAACCAGTTCACCGAGGTGGCGCAGAGGAACGGCGCGGCGGGGCTGAACGCCCAAACCGGGCTGGACGAGACCATGTACTACTGGTCGATGCCGGAGAACCGGCTGGAGTTGTGGGCGTGGCTGGAGAGCGGCAGGCTGGCCGACGTGGTTCCGCGCGAGTTCTACAAGGAGCGGAACGTGGTGATGGAGGAGCGGCGGATGCGCACCGACTCCAGCCCCGAGGGACGGCTGTTTGAGCAGTTTTTGGCGACGGCGTATGTGGCGCACAACTACGGCCGCAGCAACATTGGCTGGCCCAGCGAAGTGAGCCAGATTACGGCTGCCGAGGCCATGGAGTTCCACAAAAAATATTATGTAGGCGCGAATATCGTGGTTTCAGTCGTGGGCGACGTGAAGGCCGCCGAAGCCATGCCGCTGCTGGAAAAATATTTCAGCCGGGTTCCGGCCGGGCCCAAGCCGCAGGAGATGACGACCGTGGAGCCGGCGCAGTTTGCCGAGAAGACGGTGGCGATCCACGACGCGAGCCAGCCGATTTATATGGAGGGCTATCACCGGCCCGACTTCCGCAATCCCGATGACGCGGTGTACGACGCCATCAGCGACATCATGTCGAACGGGCGGGTTTCGCGGCTCTATCGCAGCCTGGTGCGCGACCAGCAGATTGCCGCGGCGGCCGAGGGCGTGAGTCCTTATCCGGGCAGCAAATATCCCAGCCTGTTCGTCTTTTTTGCGGCTCCCCTGCCGGGGCACACCTCGGCGGAGATGCGGGACGCCATCCATAAAGAGATTGAAAAGCTGAAGACCGCGGATGTGACCGACGAGGAGCTGGCCATGTACAAGACGCGCACCCGCGCCAGCCTGCTGCATGGGCTGGCCGACAACCAGGGGCTGGCCAACGATCTGGCCGAGTACCAGACGCGCTACGGCGATTGGCGCGAGCTGTTCCGGCAACTGGAACGGGTAGACAAGGTGACCAAGGCCGACATTCGGCGCGTGGCCAACCAGGTGTTTGTGACCGGCAACCGGACCAGCGCATGGATTGAAACCGAGGCTCCCGCAGCCCCAGCCAAGAAAGACGGAGGCGCGCTATGAAGAGCCTTT
>CAVZNE010000006.1:0-4759 GCA_963776445.1 Terriglobales bacterium | reverse complement strand
TTCTCTTTCACGCCTTCAGCATTTACGTATTGCTCTCCGCTGCCATCCCTGCTCCGCCAGCACTGCCCGATATTATAAAAAGCGCGAACTAAATATAATAAGCCTACGAGCGCATCATTTTGTAATGGTGGCGCCCGTTTCCTCAGGGCAATCGCATTTCAAAAAAGCTCCAGTAGCTGGTAGAAGAAACCGTAGTCCCGGCTGGCGCGTTTGAACTTGCCGCGCAATAAGCCTTTTGATCCCTCTTTTTGCATGGCGTTGATGGCCATCGCACTCCTCCCAGCAGCTCGCGAGAATGCTTCGTCAACGGATACCCAAGAATCTCCTTGATCGACCGGTTCGGAACATACCCGCCCCGTCCGGCGCGACTTCAACCGGCAACTTCGCCAACTCTGCAGCGAGTTTGGCGCCCTGCTGATCTTCTGACGAAGTGGTAACCGCATTCCGCGTTGGCATGGGCGGAGCGCAAGGCTATTTTGGAGTGAAAACCGATATTACAGTGCTGGGAAGGGGCCTGACCGGAGGGTAGGTTGATCAGCAACTGCGTGAGATAGAGTTGCGGATGAACATCATGTCTGCGGCAGGTACTGGTCAGTCTGGACAGAATGGCAGTTGTTCCTTCACCGCGTGGGTCGCCCACGAAGAGCGAGTTCTTTCGATTGAGAACAACGCACTTCATCTCTCAACTGGATGAGGTTGTCGCGATGACGCCACAAGGGCCGGATCGCGCAAATTTCATCGTCGGAGCGAAAGGACCCGCGTAGCAGCCCTACCGCATGAAGGTGCTGAATCCACTGGCAGTCGGAAACATCTGTCTTCCTACCCGGTACGTTCTTGACGTGATGGGCGTTGACCAGCCGCACGTCGATCTTGCGCTTCTCCAGGATATGGAACAGGGGAATCCAGTACACTCCGGTTGATTCCATGGCCACGGTCCGAATCTGGCACTGCTGAAGCCAGTCCGCCAGCCTTTCCAAATCGACTGTAAATGTAGGGAATCTGCGAATTGGTTCCGGGTCGCGATCTGCGGGTACGGCCACGAAGATCTCCGTGGAGCCGATATCGATTCCTGCGGCGTTCGGCTCGATCACGGGCGGGCTAACAGCCTTATTGCACTGCTTGGACATGACGACTCTGTTTCTGCCCCGCCGCGCCGGCCTGGACCGTGCAAGAAGGTCGTCTCCTAAACGAGATCGTCAACCCCAACGTCCGAGGCTGCACGTCACCACTGTACTGAGCACGGGGTCCAGAACCACACTACCGACGAGCTTGGAAATGCATCAGTGAGCCATCGGTCTTAACTGCCAACGCGCGGGACTTCTCCAGCCTAAACCGAACGCTTGCCCCCTGTTCCTTGCCTCATTGTCCAGACCCCAGTCTGGTACCCCACTGCCGGGGGTATTGACAGATCCAAAAATCGGCTCCGCCTACGCCCATAAATGAACCGGGTCCAGTTCACCCCACATACATTGGTGCCCCATCCATGACACGCCTTTGCGCCGTGGGCGGGAAACCATCAAACTCACCAGCGCCCCGTGCAACGGCCCCGGATCAATCCTTCATTTGCTTCCCAAGCCGCTGCTTCCTGTACCGTTGCTCCCGCGCCTCGACGCAAGCCACGCATAATGCAAGCCCGAGGCCACGGTCAGCACCATCGTCGCATCCAGAGCCACCATCCGGACGCTCAGAACCCAGTGCGCCGCGACGACCTGGTGCAGCAACACTGCCGCCACCGCGCCCACCTGGGCTAGCGTGTTGGCCTTGCCAAAGATGCTGGGTTTGAACTCCCGCCGTCCCGCTGCCGCATACAAAATGGCCGCCACCAGCAGAATTCCCACATCGCGGCCAAATACCAGCACCGTCACCCGGGCTGGAATCAGCCCCTGGTGGGTCAGCACCAGAAACAGCGTACTCAGCAGCAATTTGTCGGCCACCGGGTCAAGGTATTCACCCAGCATGGTGCGCTGCTTCAACATGCGCGCCAGCATGCCATCCAGAGCGTCAGTCAACCCCGCCGCCACAAACAGGCCAAGGCTCAGACCGTAGCGGCCTTCGAGGACGGCGGTAACCGAAAACGGCACCAGGCAGATGCGCAGCAGCGTGAGCAGGTTTGGAACGGCGCGGAAGGGGCTCAGTCGTGTCGTCGATGCGTCGGCCATGACAGCTTCAATCACCCGTAATTCAGTGTTCCCACCACCAGCCGGACCGGTCCTGGGAGCGGTCTGCAGAAGGGCCAGCCCCACGCCTGAAGGCTCCAGGGCCGCGCCGCCTCTGCATGTCCGTAACCTGGTTCGCAGGCGGTGGTCAGTGCTTCGTTAGTCAACGATGGTACAGCATGGCAGCCACTCCCGGCATTCCATCTTTCCCCGCGGCTCCGATCCTGATAGACTACTTAATAGTTGGTCGCAGGCGCGTAGCTCAGTTGGTTAGAGCGCTTCCTTGACACGGAAGAGGTCGCTGGTTCGAATCCAGTCGTGCCTACCATATTTTTCAATGGTTTAGGGCCTCCATAGCCATTACATTTTACCCAAGTTTTCGCCCAAAGCCTATTGAACCACCCCGGTCGACGCGCTGAAGATCGCGTCGATCATCATATTCTGAGCCGCCAAAAGCTCTTCGTTGTCCGTCTGCGTGTACTTATTGAGCGTGAATGCTGCGTTGCTTTGGCGTAACGCCGTCTGAGCCGTCTTAGGGTCCAGTTTTTTCTTCGTCGTGAAAAAGCTGGACAGGCTGTGGCGGAACTGGTGGAACCCGAACCGCTTTACCCGATTCCCCTTCTTGTCAAAGTAGATGACCTTTTCAACATCAACTTCTTCCCCTGTCTCCTCGTCCAGTTTCTTCACTGTGATGGTGCTGGTGGTGAGAACTCCCGCCTTGACCGCTGCCGGATACAGGTAGTCACGGACGAGCATGTTTCCAACCCGTGGCGTCTTACCCTTCTTCCTGTCGCTAGCAAAAATCCAATCTCTATCCTTGCCGTATTTCGTCGCACGACGCCATGCCAACAGGTAAGCGGCGAGTACTTCTGACATTGCAACGGGAGCCTTGGACCCCTTCGTCTTGGGGTGATTTACATTTCCCCGAATCCACCTTCTTTCGATGTAGATGCAGTTGTTTTTCCAGTCAATATCCCGCCACTGGAGCCCCGCAATTTCGCTGTAGCGGATTCCTGTCGCGGCGTCCAGCAGAGCCATCGTCTGCTGTATTAATGGCAGGTTGCTGAGGATTAGAAACGTCTCCCCCGGCGTCAAGATGATTGCGACGTAATTCGAACTGGAAGCCGTGACATCCACCTTCTCCATGGGGTTGCATGACTCCGGTATGAGGTCGTGTTTCTGGCCATGCCGGAAAATGTCGCTCATCACTCGACGCCATTTTGTCAATGAGTCCCATTCCTGCCCTTCTTCACCAAGTGTGTCAACCGACACGCTCTTCAACCATTCCTCAATTGCCAAAGCCTTCATCTTGAAAACTGGCTCTTCTTCCCAACGAGGGAGCAGATGCTTGTTGATAATGAGGCGCTCTGTGTACCTCGTCGTGGAGGCCTTGGGTTTTATGGCATCATCCGAAAGGTTGATGCGCATGTAGTCTCTGGCAAGGAATCCAAAGGCTATTTTGTTGACTGGAATGCTGGTTCGGTTGATTTGTTCAATAAGCCCGAGCCGCCCAGCTTCGGCACGAGCCTTCTTTTCTGTGGAGAAGTCGGAAACAGCTCCCACAAATAGCGGAGTCTGCTCTGACCACTTTCCATCAGAGCCCCGGTGCGCAAAGTACCGCAACTTCCAAACCAACCCTTGCTTCGTCTTGAATTGCTTGAGACTACCGTCCTGATATCTCGTGTCTGCCATGCTTTCTCCCAAATTGGCAACCACGGATACCGCCTAAGCGATACATATTATACCGTTTGCCTGGTTGATCCGACCGCACTATCATTTGCGCTTTTTGCCGGAGTTGTTTCGCATCCACACCGAGAGACGGGGGAAGCACCGCCGGCATCTCCACGGTGCCCGAGCCGGGTACGCTCGTGTTGTTGGCGGCGGCCGCACTGGCCGGGTTTGTCGTTTGGCAGCGAAAGAGGTAGGAACAGAGAATCACGGACGCGTGCGGAGCATTCTGCGCGACCCCAATCCCGTTCCCACGCACGCTCCGTTGGCGTTCTTTGGAATGACAGGGTTAGCAGGACACGCACCTGGACGTGACCCACGGACGACGCTGATCGGTATAACGGGTGCCCAGGTGTCATTGACACCCGACATCGCCGGTTTTCAGCGGTTTTCCCCGTGTTTTCGGCTCCGCGTCGAACATTCGCCAAAATGCAAGAATACCCCGGAAAACACGGCACTTTTTGATGTTTTCGCGGTAATCTGTTCAACTTCCCGGGGAACGTTTCGTACCAGACGCGCTACCGGCCTATTGTTACCGGCCCCTGCCCGCGCACGCAGCCCCACTACGGCCTCCAGAAACGCCGCTGGAGCCCTTGGCGACGAAGGTGACCAAGGGCCGCCGAAGTCGAAAGCCTCTCCTGAGCAAATGTGAAGGAAGCCTGCCTTTTCCGCGGGGCTCACCGAGCAAAACCCGCCCCAGCAACCAGAAGACCTTTCCAGGCCTGCGGCTACGCCGTGGCGCGCTGTTGTTTGCGGCGCCCAGGCGCACACTTACGATCTTCGAGACTCCGGGCTCCTGCATGGTCACGCCGTAGATCATGTCGGCGGCCTGCATCATGCGCTTGAGGAGTGAGTGACTACCAGGAACTTGGCCG
>CAVZNE010000005.1:0-4494 GCA_963776445.1 Terriglobales bacterium | reverse complement strand
CGAGTTTGACGGCTACACAGATATGTGACGAACTCTATACCGAGGAGATTTATTCGAACAGCAGAAGTGGCGAGGCGTCGTTGCTGTCGTTGATCGATGTCGCGGGCGGAAGCGGCGGCGTGAGTTCCTGCACCACGAGTAACGGAACGAGTGTATCCAGTTGTTCCGGCGGATATGCCAAGCCGACCTGGCAGACGGGCGTTACAGGCATGCCTTCTGACGGCAAGCGCGATATTCCAGACGTCTCCTTCTTTGCTTCGAATGGTTTCCTGGGCAGCGCGTACCTGGTCTGCGTCTCCGCAAACGGGGCATGCGTGAATTCAACCACCATCACGACGGAGCCGACGGCGCAAGAGATCGGCGGAACATCGGCTTCCTCGCCGGCCATGGCCGGCGTGATGGCGCTGATCAACCAGAAGGCAGGCGCCGCGCAAGGCAGTCCGAACACCCAGCTCTACACTCTGGCCGCCAAGCAGACTTATTCGAGTTGCAGCGCCGAACAAGGGAGTGGATCTCCGGTCACCAGCACGTCCTGCTACTTTAATGACATTGATACGGGCACCATTGCCATGCCGTGCGATTACTCCGACCGATCGCCAAACTGCGTGGGTTCGGACTATGTAGGTATTCTCTCCGGCTACACTGCTGCGGCGGGCTACGATCTGGCCACCGGGCTGGGTTCGCTGAACGTGGCCAACGTTGTGAATGCCTGGGTGTCGGACGCGGGTACGGGCACGGCTACGGTAGCGGTGACTCCTACTACAGCAACGATTGCCATCAACAACAGCCTCACGCTAACGGTTGCGGTGGCTGGCTCAGGTTCCCTGGGGACGCCGACCGGAACGGTTCTGCTTTCTGGAGGCGGCTATTCGGCAACGCAGACGATTGGAACCAGCCCCTGCACAAGCGCCGCGAGCTGCGTCTTCACCATTCCGGCCAACAGCCTGACCGCAGGTTCCTACAATCTGACGGCGACCTATAGCGGCGACTCCAACTACGCCTCCAATACTGCCACGACTGCAGTAACGGTCAACGTGATGACGCCGACGGTGACAGTTTCGGCGCCTTCCAGTGGCAACGTGGCCAACGTGCTGAGTGTGCCGGTTACGGTGACCGGACCGACCGGAGCGACGGCTGTCCCGAGCGGGACAGTCTCCATCTCCGTCTCTGTCTCCGGCAACGTGGTGTATACCTCCGGAGCGACCCAACTGACAGTGGGGACGAGCAGCGCCACAGCGACCCTGGTCATTCCAGCCAACAAGCTAAGCGCCGGCCAGTACACCGTGACGGTGAACTATAGCGGCGACTCGAACTACGCATCGGGCGCCGGAACGGCCCAGGTGACGATGGTGGAGACACCGACACTGACGCCGACGGTGAACGTAAGTGCGGCACCGAACCCTGTGGAAACGGGCCAGCCCCTGACTGTAACGGTAAGCGTGACCGGTTCCGGCGCCACGCCGACCGGGACGCTGAGCCTGTCGAGTGGCAGCTATTCGTCAGGAGCGCAGACCATCGGAGTGAGCCCCTGCACCAGCGCCGCGAGTTGCGTCTTCACCATTCCGGCCAACAAGCTGAGCGTGGGAAACGATACGTTGACGGTTGCCTACAGCGGTGATTCGATCTACGTCGCCGGTCCAGGCACGGGCAGTGTGACGGTGACGCCGTCGGCCTTTACCCTGTCGGCATCGACGCCGGCCGCGGTTTCTCCGGGTGGCTCGACCACCTCGACGGTGACGGTGACCTCGACCACCAACTACACAGGGACCATTACGTTCACCAGTTGCACGGTGACCACGGCACCCACCAACGCCAGTTACACCCCAACCTGCACGCCAAGCGGAACCGTGGCGATGACCAACGGCGTGGCAAGCGGAACCGCGACGCTGAACATTACGACGACGGCCGCCAGCAGTGAGCTGGTGTGGCCCAAGTTGGGCGGCAAGGGCCGAGGCTGGACAGGCGCCGGAGGCGGCGCGGTGTTGGCCTTCCTCGTGCTCCTGGGTGTTCCGCGCCGGAAACGCAACTGGCTTTCAATGCTGGGCGTGCTGGTGATGATGGCGGCTCTGGGCAGTCTGGCGGGTTGCGGCGGTGGAGGCAGTTCCAGTGGTACAAGTATCTCTGGAACGACGGCTGGAGCCTACACCTTCACAGTGACCGGTACCGGCAACGATGTGGCCAATACAACCGAACAGACCACGTTCACACTCACCGTGAACTAGCACTTTCAACGAGCACGGCACAATGGCCCTTCCTTCGGGAAGGGCCAACGTGTTTTTGGAGTGGGTTGCGTGGCTGAGTTGCCGCAAAGGATGGCGCTGTTTGGAACGGGAACGGCTTCAGCCGCCGATGGGATGCAATTTGTTGAAAGCAGAATTCTTCAAAGGCGGGTAAGAAACACGATCTCGATGCGGTCCTCGGGGTGTACAGGTCCGAGGATGCGCTGACCCAGGATGTTCCCTTCGCCTTGCTCAGGGGCCGGCCTGGGCTATTCTCGGTTCCACCTTACGGGAGGCTGAATTGCGAGTTTTTCATTCCTTCGCGGGGCGGTAACGCCGGTGGGAGACTGAACAGGCTGCGCCCTTTCAAGGCAGAGGAATTCTTCAGGCAGGCGACGGCGAGGGTTGCGGGGCTGCCAAGCCGCAAGGCTTCAAGCGAGGAAGGTTAATGCCGCAAAGAACGGGGGAAGGCCAGAGCCTTCCCCCGTTCTTCGCGGCATGATTTCATGCGATGCTACTTGGCGATCTTGTCCAGGTCGAGGTTCAGTTCAAGAACGTTGACGCGGGGCTCGCCGAGCAGGCCGAGTTGGCGGCTGGTGATGTGCTGTTCGACGAGCTTGCGGATGCGGTCTTCGCCGATGCCGCGCGCCTTGGAGACACGGCGTGCCTGGAAGATGGCGTTGTCGGGCGTGATGTCGGGATCGAGGCCGGAGGCGGAGGTGGTGACCTCGTCAATGGGCACCGGTAGACCGGGATTCTCGGCAGATAGCTTGTCGATATCGCCCTGTATGCGTGTCACGAGGGCCTGGCTGGATTGGGCCAGGTTGGAGCCGCCCGAGGCGGTAGCATCGTAGCCGTTGCCGGCAGCCGAGGGGCGGGGATGGAAGTAGCGGTCACTGGTGAAGCTCTGCGCCAGCAGTTTGGAGCCGATGACCTTGCCGTCCTTGAGGATGAGGCTTCCGGCGGCCTTGTGGGGAAAGATTGCACCGGCGATGCCGGTCACAAGGAGCGGATAGCCCAGGCCCAACAGAACCGTAGTCACGACGGTGAAGCGGATAGAAGTCTTCCAAACGGAATGCACGGTAGATCTCCTTGGGGCCGGATGGGACCCCCTTGTTTACGCCAGGTGCAGGGCGACCAGAAACATATCGATAGCCTTGATGCCGAAGAAGGGCACGATGACGCCGCCCACGCCATAGAGCAGCAGGTTGCGGCGGAGCATTGCCTCGGCCGGCCGGGGCTCGTACTTGACGCCCTTGAGGGCCAGCGGGATGAGGGCCACGATGATCAGCGCGTTGAAGATGACTGCGGAGAGAATCGCCGACTGGGGCGAGTGCAGGTACATGATGTTGAGCGCGTTCAGCACCGGGAAGGCTCCGGCGAACATGGCGGGGATGATGGCGAAGTACTTGGCCACGTCGTTGGAAATGGAGAAGGTGGTGAGTGCGCCGCGGGTCATGAGAAGCTGCTTGCCGATCTCGACAATCTCAATGAGCTTGGTGGGATTGGAGTCGAGGTCGACCATGTTGCCGGCTTCTTTGGCAGCTTGGGTGCCGGAGTTCATGGCCACGCCTACATCGGCCTGGGCCAGGGCGGGAGCGTCGTTGGTTCCGTCACCGGTCATGGCCACCAGCTTGCCCTTGGCCTGCTCGCGTTTGATCAGGTCCATCTTGTCTTTCGGCTTGGCCTCGGCCAGAAAGTCGTCTACGCCGGCTTCACGGGCAATGACGGCGGCAGTAAGCGGGTTGTCGCCGGTAATCATGATGGTGCGGATGCCCATGGCGCGGAGACGGGCCAGGCGCTCCTTGAGGCCGCCCTTGACGATGTCCTTGAGGTGAATGACGCCGAGAGCTGTGGAGTTTTCGGCCACGACCAGAGGAGTGCCTCCGAGGCGGGCGACATTCTCGACATGCTCACGCACCTTCTGCGGCAGCGACGAGCCCTGATCTTCAAGGAAGCGGGCAATGGCGTCCACGGAGCCTTTTCGAATGCGGGTGCCGGGCAGGTTGACGCCGCTCATGCGGGTCTGTGCGGTGAAGGGAACGAACTCGGCGTGGATGCCGCCTAGATCGCGGCCGCGCAGGTTGTATTTCTCCTTGGCCAGGACGACGATGGAGCGGCCTTCGGGAGTTTCGTCGGAGAGCGAGGCGAGCTGGGCCGCGTTGGCCAGCCGCTCAGGGCTGACGTCGGGTGCGGTAAGGAACTCGGTGGCCTGGCGGTTACCCAGGGTGATGGTGCCGGTTTTGTCCAGCAGCAGGGTATTCACGTCGCCGGC
>CAVZNE010000004.1:0-3687 GCA_963776445.1 Terriglobales bacterium | reverse complement strand
GGCCATGAACCGCGTGGAACAGCGCATCCAGATGCCGGCCAGCATCAACGCCAGCTTCCAGGGCACGGCCGCCGCCTTCCAAACCTCGCTGGCCAACGAGCCGCTGCTGATTCTGGCCGCGCTGGTCACCGTCTACATCGTGCTGGGCGTGCTCTACGAGAGCTACATCCACCCCATCACCATCATCTCGTCGCTGCCTTCGGCCGGCGTGGGCGCGCTGCTGGCCCTGATGATTACGCACACCGAATTCAGCGTGATTGCGCTGATCGGCATCATCCTGCTGATCGGCATTGTGCAGAAGAACGCCATCATGATGATCGACTTTGCGCTGCAGGCGGAGCGCAACGAGGGCAAGTCGGCCGAAGAAGCGATCTTCCAGGCCTGCAAGCTGCGTTTCCGTCCCATTCTGATGACCACCATGGCCGC
This sequence comes from Terriglobales bacterium, assembly GCA_963776445.1. Taxonomy (GTDB): domain Bacteria; phylum Acidobacteriota; class Terriglobia; order Terriglobales; family Acidobacteriaceae; genus Telmatobacter. The sequence goes on along the minus strand of CAVZNE010000004.1, from coordinate 3,261 downwards.
CATGCTGGGCGGATTGCCGCTGGCCCTGGGCGGCGGCGTGGGCGCCGAATTGCGCAAGCCGCTGGGCATCACCATCGTGGGCGGCCTGATTCTGTCGCAACTGCTCACTCTCTACACCGTGCCTGTAACGTATCTCTACTTTGACAAGCTGGCCCAGCGCATGAAACCGCGCGAACTTCACTCCAGCGAAGAACAGCAACCGGCCGTAGCGGACTAGGAGCCCTCAGATGCATCTTTCCGCACCCTTTATTCAGCGCCCGGTAGCCACTTCGCTGCTCAGCCTGGCGCTGCTGCTGGCCGGCTCGGTGGCTTACTCGCTGCTGCCGGTGGCCTCGCTGCCCGATGTGGACTTTCCGGTGATCGGCGCCAGCGCGGGCTTGCCCGGCGCCAGCCCGGAGACCATGGCCTCGTCGGTTGCCACGCCGCTGGAGCGCCAGTTTGGGCGCATCGCCGGCGTCAACCAGATGACCTCGTCGAGTTCTCTGGGCTCGGCTTCGGTCACATTGCAGTTCGACATCAATCGCAACATTGACGCGGCCGCGCGCGACGTGCAGGCCTCAATCAACGCGGCGCGCAGCCAGTTGCCGTCGTACCTGCCGCAGAACCCCAGCTATCGAAAGGCCAATCCCGCAGAAGCACCGATTCTGATTCTCTCGCTGACCTCCGACGTGGTTCCGAAGCCGCAGATGTACGACTTGGCGGATTCGATTCTGGCGCAGAAGATCTCGCAGATCGAGGGCGTAGGTCAGGTATTTGTAGGCGGCAGCTCCAGCCCGGCGGTGCGCGTGGAGCTGAACCCGATGCAACTGGGCGCCAACGGCGTCGGCCTGGAAGCGGTGCGCACGGCGCTGGCCAGCGCCAATGCCAACCGCCCCAAAGGCGCCTTTCAGGACGCCGAACACCGCTGGCTGATCAACGACAACGATCAGATCTTCAAGGCCTCGGATTACGCGCCCATCATCGCCGGGTATAACAAGCAGACCGGCGCGCCGGTGCGCATCTCCGATCTGGGTGAAGTAAAGGACGATGTTGCCAACAATCTAACCGCCGGCGTGTCCGGCATCAACCCGGTGAAAGGGGCGCCGGGCCAGCTCAAAAGCGCCGTTCTGATCATCATCTTCAAGATTCCAGGCGCCAATGTGATGTCGACCGTGGACCGGGTATTGGCGGAAATGACGCACCTGCAGGCCGCCATTCCGCCCACCATCAAGATCAACGTGGTGGTGGATCGCACCACCACGATCCGCGCCAGCGTGCGCGATGTGGAGATTTCGCTTCTCATCAGCGTGGTGCTGGTGGTGCTGGTGGTTTTCCTGTTCCTGCGCGAGGTGTGGGCCACCATCATTCCCTCGGTCGCCGTGCCGCTCTCGCTGGTGGGCACCTTCGGCGTGATGTACCTGGTGGGCTACACCATCGACAACCTGTCGCTGATGGCGCTGACCATCTCCACCGGTTTTGTGGTGGATGACGCGATTGTGGTGATCGAGAACATTACCCGCTATCTGGAAAAGGGCATGAGTCCCTTCGATGCGGCGATGAAGGGGTCCAGGGAGATCGGCTTCACGGTGCTGTCGATGAGCACGTCGCTGATCGCGGTTTTCATCCCCATTCTGCTGATGGGCGGCATTGTGGGCAAGCTGTTCCGGGAGTTTGCCGTCACGCTGAGCGTGGCCATCGCCGTGTCGCTGCTGGTGTCGCTGACCACCACGCCCATGCTCTGCGCACGCTTCCTCAAGGCGCGGGACGAGAGCCGCCACGGCAAGATCTATAAAGCCAGCGAGTCTGCCTTCAACTGGCTTCACTCCGAATATGCCAGCGGTCTGCGCTGGGTTCTGCGCCACCAGGTGTTGATGCTCTGCGTGGTTGCCGGCACCATGGCCCTGAACGTTTACCTGTTCATCATCGTGCCCAAGGGGTTCTTCCCGCAGCAGGACACCGGCCGCATGGGCGGCCGCACCCGCGCCGCGCAGGACATCAGTTTTGAGGCCATGCGCGTGAAGCAGCGAGAGCTGGCGCAGATGGTGATGGACGATCCGGCCATCGCCACGGTAACTGCCTTTGTGGGCGGCGGCGGACCCGGCGGCGGCAGCAACAACGTGGGCAACATGATGATCGCCCTGAAGCCGCTGGACCAGCGCCCCGGACGCGTGGCGGCGGATCAGGTCGTCAACCGTTTGCGGCGCAAGCTGACCAGCGTGCCCGGAGCTACGCTATTTCTGCAGGTGCAGCAGGATATCCAGGTGGGCGGGCGCGGCAGCGACGCGCAGTACCAGTACACGCTCTCCGACGAGGACTTGAACGAACTGAATACCTGGGCGCCGCAACTGATGGCGCGCATGCGGGCCATGCCGGAGTTGCGCGACGTTTCCACCGACCAGCAGAACCAGGGCCTGGCGGCCAATCTGGTCATCGATCGCGACACCGCTTCGCGGCTGGGCGTTTCCATGACGACGATTGACCAGACGCTGTACGATGCCTTCGGCCAGCGCGAAGTTTCCACCATGTACACCGGGCTCAACCAGTACTTTGTGGTGATGGAGGTCGATCCCCAGTACCAGAACAGCCCCGACTCGCTGAACGGCATCTTCCTCAAGTCTGCAACCGGCCAGATGGTGCCGCTGTCCACCATCGCCCACTACGAACAGCAGCGGACCTCGCTGCAGGTGAACCATCAGGGCCAGTATCCGGCGGTGACTCTGACCTTCAACCTGGCGCCCAACGTGGCCCTGGGCGATGCGGTCACGGCTCTGGAAAAGGCTTCGCAGGAGATGGGCATGCCCAGCGCCATCCATGCCAGCTTCCAGGGAACCGCGCAGGCCTTCCAGGACTCGTTGAAGAACGAGCCTTACCTGATTCTGGCCGCGCTGGTCGCGGTCTATATCGTGCTGGGCATTCTGTATGAGAGCCTGATCCATCCGCTGACCATTCTCTCGTCCCTGCCCCCGGCGGGCGTGGGCGCCATCCTGGCCTTGCTGCTGACCGGAACGGACCTGAGCATCATCGCGCTGATTGGCATCATCCTGCTGATTGGCATTGTGAAGAAGAACGCCATCATGATGATCGACTTTGCCTTGCAGGCGGAGCGCGAGCAGGGATTGCCGCCGATCGAGGCCATTTATCAGGCCTCTCTGCTGCGCTTCCGGCCCATCATGATGACCACCATGGCCGCGCTGTTCGGCGGATTGCCGCTGGCCATCGGCATGGGCGTGGGCTCGGAACTGCGCAAGCCGCTGGGCATCACCATCGTCGGCGGGCTGATTA
>CAVZNE010000003.1:0-8000 GCA_963776445.1 Terriglobales bacterium | reverse complement strand
AACCATTGACTTACCGGCGTCGCCTGGGCATTGAGGGAGAGGCGCGCTGGCTGGTCTTTCACCAGACTGCGGATGTCCACGCCAACACCTATGCCATCGGTCCCCGCTACCACCTAAACAAGGGCAGATTTCAGCCCTATGCCAAGGCGCTGGTAGGAATCGGGCAGTTCAACTTCCCTTACAACTACGCGACTGGAAATTATCTGGTGGTTGCGCCGGGAGGCGGGGTCGACTACCGCCTCAATCACAGAATCCGCCTCCGGCTTGCCGACTTCGAATATCAGTACTGGCCCCAGTTCACCTACGGCGCAATGTCTTCTTTCGGTGTGAGTACCGGCATTCGGGTGCGCATCTTCTGATCGCGCCCAGGTGCGCTTTGTCCAGGCAGCCTTGTCGATCTTTGAGCAGAACGCATGCCTTGGCAGCGAAGGCCGAAAGACTGCATACCGCAATGAGGGATGCTCATCTCTGGCCGTGATTCGAATCACAGAGCCTTGGCAGCAGCCCCGGTAGCCTCAAATGATGGGGCGTACTCCAATAGGAGCGCCCAAGTGCGACCGAGGAGTGTCTGTTATGGCTTATGTAGTGACCGATGCCTGTACCAAGGATTTTGTTTGCGTAGCGGAGTGTTCCACCGCTGCCATTGCCCCCATGGCTGCCGATGCGGCTGCCGGCACCGTTTCTCAGGTGTACATCAACCCCGACGAGTGCATCGACTGCGGAAACTGCGCCGACATCTGCGCCCAGAATGCAATTTTCCCCATCGACGAACTGCCGGCGGACAAGGCTGACTTTGCGGCGAAGAACGCGGCCTACTTCGCTTAGGGCAATCGTGCGTTTGCCGCAACGGCAAGCTCAATTGCAAGCGGAACTCTGATCGCCTGGGCGGGTAAATGCTCGCCGGAGCGAAATCATCTCTGAGTGAGCCTGCGCTTTCACTCAAGCGCAGGCCAGAGCTGCTTCAGCTCTGCCCGCATCTCCGCAGACACAATCTTCCCGCCGATTTGTCCCAAATCCCCGCCTGACAGAGCTGAAGCTTCCGCCTGTCCTGGACCTGCATCCCTACTCCAAGCGGCTTGGAATGTTCACGTTCCGCTATCCAAACAAGACTCTCACGGATCTGTCTTTGCGGGCGGGACTGCCTGCGCCGCAGCGGATTGCGCCCCTGGAGGTGCGGACGATACCGGCAAAGTCAGCGTTTGCACAGTCGCCGGGTCGTCGCGCAGCCTCAGATAGAGAGTGCCGTTGGCCGGACGCGGCACGCTCAGCTGGGTTCCGGTAAAGTCTGGCGGAACATCGGTGGCGTTGCTGAAGTCCGCGGTGGCGCCGATCGCCGCAGCCAGAAACAGATTGGCGCCGGTCAGAGTGCAAGTCTTGGTCACGGCCCGCGGGCAGTGCAAATCCCTGAATCCGGGCAGGCGCACCAGCGTTCCCAGCGGGAGCCAGTCTCCGGTGACTCCACTGGCCGATATGACCCGCGCCCGCACCGGCCCAAATGCTGATGAGCCAAACCGGGCCAGCGGTTCCACCACCCCCATTGCGGTCTTCGCATCCTCCAGCATCAGGCTTCCATCGGCCAGCGACAGAACTGTGCGGAAGCTGCCGTCTTCGGCGGCCACCTCGACGTTTTGGTTGCGCGGGAAGTTCACCGGCACGCTGGACTTGAGAAAGAAGACGAGCCGCCCATCAACGGGCAGGTCGTCCGCGCTGCCCAGGTGTACAGGCGAGGGCGCTGCAGACGCAGCATCCTGCATTCCCTTGCTCAGCAGCGTCACTTGCGGCCGCGGAGGATCCACGGTCACCGGCACTTTCAACTTGCGTCCATCCTGCAGCTGCACGCTGGCAAAGTAGCGCTTGCCCGGTTCCAGACCGGCCGTGGAGCCATCTGCATTCAGAGCCAACTGATCGGAATCCAGTACGCGGCTCAGTGCCACCGGGACAAGCGTGATCCCTTCCAGACCGACCTTTGCAACTTCGTCCAGCCGCGTGCCTCGCAGCAGCGCCTCGGTATCCCCGGCGCTCAGCGTAAGCCGCTCCAGCGAGGCAGCTTCTTTATAAGCTGTCAGGATCAGGCGGTCCGGCTTCTCCAGCCCGAACTGAAGAATCTCCAGTGTGACCGGCCCCGGCGCTGCATCCTTCATGGGTACGGCCACTTCCAGCAGCTCCGGCTTGGGAGACTTCCAGACGAGTTTCAGAGGGGTGACGCCGCCGGCCAGTTCGATCCGGTCCACACAAAGTGAACTCTCGCCGTCGATGTGCAGCGTGTCTTCGCGGCCCACCACCAGGGCAGACTGGTCGCTTGCCGCCAGGGTCCATTTGCCGGGCCTGGCCGCGCGGATGTGGAATCGCGGTCCTTCCCATTTGTCAAAACCCCATTTGCCGCGCAGCACGCCGCTCAACTCGCCCTCGGCAAGCAGTGTCCCCGGATGCTCCAGCACCAGCCCGCCCTGGGACGGGTCAGCCTTGACCGGCAAATCCACTGGCGAATACTTTGAATCGCTCCGGGCCTCAATATGCAGTGTGAGTTCGTGAGCCAACTGGGTGGCGAACACCAGCGGCGCGCCCTCGGCAGGCAAAACCAGGCCGGGCTTCTGTGCACAATAGCTATCGGCCGGGCTCACTGGATGCAGCGGCGGCGGTTTGACCGGTCCCACCGGCGGCAGCGCGACCACCACCACCGACTTGGGATCGCGGAACGAGGGCGGAACATTCAGCCGCAGGTTCAGCGTGTCTTTGGCTGGCAACGCCAGCGCGGGAATGTACTGGAAATGCGCCGTGTGCAACGAGGAAAGGATCTTTGCCGTGTCCACAATCGCGCCAATGTAGGGGCTATAAGCGCCGCCCCCGGCCATGCTGGAGTAGCTGAGCTGGTTCATCAGGTCGCGGGTTGAGCCGCTGGTCAGTTGCGCCACCAGCGATTCCGCGTTGGTGTCGTCCAGCACGATTCCCTCGGAGTGCTGCACCAGGCAGGGAGCCTGCTGGTCGCTGGGTTTGTCAAAGCACTGCTGCTCCAGGCGGACGCCCAGGCTGCGGGCCGACAATTCCGCGCGTTCTTTCAGCGACTTGGGGTCGGTCTGCGAGGTGATTTTGACTTCGGCCAGATAGGCTTCAAGCCGCATCCGGTCCCAACTGGCGGCCTGCAAGTCCTGGGTGGCGCGCACAAAGACGCCGGGACGCCCGCGCACAGCGGCGCGCAGGGTGCTGAAGTCGCCCCCCGTCTCCGGCGCCAGAAAAATAAGCGCCTGTTGCGCCTCCGCGGGAACGGTGACAAACACTCCCTCGGTACGCGCCGCGCGAGTCCAGGTCTCGACGCGGGTAAACCACTCCGGCGGGGGCGGATTGGTGGCTCCGCGCAGGAAGGCGACGATCAAAACGAAATGCGTGGACTGGCTTTCGGGCAGGTCGGGATGAATCCACAGCCGGTCTCCGGGAAGCAGGTTGGGGGTCTCGCCAATGGGCAGCGTGACCTCTCCGCGCTTGACGTGCACGTCAACCTTCGGCCCGGTCAGATCAAAAGCAGGGCTATCGGCGTGTAGTCCGGTTAAAGCAAAATACCAGAACAACAGCAGCAGCAAACAACGGCGCATAACCCTATTGTACGAACTCCGCCGCAAGCCCATCGGATAGATTCCTGTCCGTGGAAGCAAAAGCCACGCGGGGGTAGGGACAGTTCATGCTGAAGAGCGTGTCCGCGTCACATAAAGACGGGGGCTGCACACACGGCTACACCTCGATCGTAAAGCCTTGCTGTTGAGCGATTGCTTTGAGGCGCCGGGAAAATGTGCTGTAGTGCTCCGCCATATTCGCCGACCATGTCAGCCCGTCCGCGCGCCCAATCTTCTGCCAATACTGTTGCAGTGTGCCGTCATAGGCGTCGATTGCCGGCTTCAGCAATTCCGGATGATACTTCTCCTCGTGGCGAAAGCTCTCGATCGGCATGCGCGGCTTTTTCTGCGCCTCTTTGGCGACATAGCCAAGTACGACTCCGCCGACTGGAAAGGTGTTCCGCGGCAGCCCAAGCAGATCGATCATCGCTTGCGGATCGCGGCGAATTCCGCCGATGGGGACGATGCCGAGGCCGAAGGCGCGCGCCGCAGTCATGAGGGTCGCCATCGTAATTCCGGCATCGCTCACCGCGGAGATGATCGCCTCGAGGCTGCGCTGGATTACCTGCTGAGCGCCGGCCTTCTCGACGCCGAGGCCGGTTTTATAGAGGTCGGCAACCACCGCTATGAACACCGGGGCCTGTGCAATCCATGGCTGCCCGCCGGCAATTTCCGCGATGCGCGCGCGGCTGGCTGCGCTGCGCACTACCACCAGCGAAATCTGCTGGCTGTTGATGGATGTGGGAGCTCGATGCGCGGACTCGACGATGGCATCCAGAATTTCCGCGGGGATAGGGTCACTTTTGTAGCTGCGGCTGCTGCGATGAGCCTGCAACAGTCGGACGGTCTCGTTCATGGTGCATCCTCTATCTTGTTGGACCTCCCTAGAAAGTGAATCGACTCGACTCACTTTCCAGGAAGGGCCATGGGGTTCTACCTTACGCGCTCAGCTTGGGATAGTCGGTATAGCCGTGGGGGCCCGGCGAAAAATAGGTGCTGGGGTCCGGCGCGGTGAGCGCAGCATTGCCGGCAAAGCGCGCTGGCAGATCGGGATTGGCGATAAAGAGCTGGCCAAAAGCCACGGCATCCGCCTCACCGTCCTGGATGACCTGCTCGGCCTGTGTTCGCGTATATTTCTCATTCACGATGTAGACGCCGCCGAACTGCTTCTTGAGTTGCGGACCCAATCGGTCGGGCCCGAAGTACTCGCGCGCCAACAAAAAGGCTAGCCCGCGTTTGCCGAGCTCACGCGCCACGTAGCCAAAGGTGGCTGCCGGGTTTGAGTCATGCATATCCTGGCTGTCGCCGCGCGGCGCCAGATGCATGCCCACGCGTTTTGCGCCCCAAACGGAGATTGCCGCATCGGCAACTTCAAGCATGAGCCGGGCGCGGTTTTCAATCGATCCGCCGTATTCGTCGGTACGATGGTTGGAGCCGTCCTGCAAGAACTGATCGATCAGGTAGCCGTTGGCGCCGTGTATCTCGACGCCGTCAAAGCCCGCCAGTTTCGCGTTCTCCGCTCCCTTGCGAAATCCCTCCACGATGCCCGGAATCTCGGACAGCGCCAGCGCGCGCGGCGTTACATACTCCACCATGGGGCGTACCAGGCTCACGTGGCCGGCAGGCTTGATGGCGCTTGGAGCAACTGGAAGTTCTCCTCCCAGAAAGCGCGGGTCTGAGATGCGGCCCACATGCCAAAGCTGTGCAAAGATGCGGCCACCTGCATTGTGCACAGCGCTGGTCACCAGCTTCCATGCACCGACTTGCTGCGGCGACCAGATTCCAGGCACATTCTCATAGCCAACGCCCTGCGGCACAACCGGGATGCCCTCGGAGACGATCAGGCCGGCACCGGCACGCTGTGTGTAGTAATCGACGATGAGTTGCGTGGGAATGTGGTCAGGCGTGCCGCGCAGACGCGTGAGAGGGGCCATGATCACCCGATTCGGCAGACTGATGTCGCCGATCTGAATGGGGTCCAATAAAGAAGCCATAATGTGAGTCCTCAAGGATAAATGTCCTGCTGTTTAAGATGCTCCAGGCGGGTCGAAGATGCGCACGTTCTGAATTCAAGGGCTAACTCAGGTTTCATCACCGACGGCCGTGAAGCTTGGCGCCCTTTACACCACTGCTCCAAACAGCCATCCGATACCGGCGGTTACTGCCATGGCCAGGCCGCCCCAAAACGTTACGCGCATCGCGCCGACCATCATCCCTGCTCCACCCACCCGTGCCGACAGTGTGCCCAAGACCGCTGCGCGAAGCCAGCCAAACCGCTCGGTGTGATGTCGTTCCTTCATTCCGAAGTGCATTCTCATACAACCTCGATTCAGAAAACTCTGGCGGCAACTTGCTTTCGTCTAAATCCACTTCATTCGCAGCAACCAGACTTTAATGCCTTGCGTGAGCCCCGCATAGGCAAGGACGGTGACCAACAGGATCGGCCAGTACATTCCCGGCAAGTGAGTCAGGCCCAGCGAAGAGGCCAACGGCGAATACGGCAGCCACGCTCCGAAGGCCATGATGGCCAGCGTCGTAAAGATCAGCGGCCAACTCGCACGGCTTTGAAAGAAGGGAATTTTATTGGTGCGAATAATGTGGATGACCAGCGTCTGCGTGATAATCGATTCCACAAACCAGCCAGTCTGAAAGACCGAAGCACGCGACGGGTCCCAGCACTTGAAGACCCAGAGCATCACGAAGAAGGTCGAATAGTCGAAGATCGAGCTGATGGGTCCTATGCAGAGAATGAACCGCTTTATCTCTCCAATGTTCCAGGGCCGTGGCCGCGCCACTTGTTCATCGTCCACTTCGTCGTTGGGAATGGGCACCTGCGAGAAGTCGTAGAGCATGTTGTTGGTCAAAATCTGAATCGGGGCCATGGGAAGGAAAGGAAGAAAGGCGCTCGCACCCAGCACGCTGAACATATTGCCAAAGTTGGAACTGGCGCCCATCCGGATGTACTTGAGAATGTTGGCGAAAACCTTTCTCCCCTCAATGACGCCCCCATCCAGCACCATGAGGTCCTTCTCCAGCAGAATCAGATCCGCCGACTCCTTGGCAATGTCGGCGGCCGTGTCGACGGAGATGCCAATGTCGGCGGCGCGCAGCGCGGGAGAATCGTTGATCCCGTCTCCCATGAATCCGACAACGTGCCCCTTGCCGCGCAGGGCGCGCACAATGCGTTGCTTGTGTGCCGGAGAGAGGCGGGCGAAGAGTGTTGTTTTTTCAGCCGCCTCAGCCAGTTCAGCGTCCGACATTTTATCCACGTCGTCCCCCAGCAGCATGGGATCCGCGACGAGTCCCACCTCGGTGCACACCTTGCGGCTGATCAGGTCGTTGTCGCCAGTAAGAATCTTCACGGCGACACCATGTTTGTGCAGCGCTTCGATTGCAGTTGCGGCGGTACGCTTGGGCGGATCGAGAAATGCGACGTACCCTTTCAGAATGAGATCGTGTTCGTCGTCCTTGGAGCAGGCTTGTTTCCCCGGCAGTTCCTTGATGGCCACAGCCAGAACACGGAACCCGTCATTGCTGAGGCTTGCGTATTCGTCCTTCAACCCCTTCATCAGGGCGGGGTCCATGGGCGAGAATTTCCCATCCAATTCGAATTGAGAGCATTGACGAAAGATCTCTTCCGGCGCGCCCTTGGTCAGGAGAATGGCCTTGCCTTCAGGATTCTCGACGAGCACCGACATCATGCGCCGCGTGAAGTCGAAGGGAATCTCGTCCAGTTTCTTGAACTTCTCGACCAGGTCTTTCTGATGAAAGTCCGTACTGTCCAGAATCGCCTTATCCAGAAGGTTCTTGAGGCCGGTCTGGAAGTGGCTGATGAGGTATCCATCCAAAAGCACTTCATCCGTTTCGCGCCCGGCGACATTGCAGTGCCGCTGTATGACAACCCTGTCTTCGGTAAGCGTGCCGGTCTTGTCATTGCGCCTTCAATCCATCGTCGAGGACTTTCTTGTCCATGATCGCTTGCAGCAAGCCGGGATTGGTCGCGTCCACGTATTGATACAGTTCTTTCTCGAAGTCGCGGACTTGATTGACCGGCAGGTCATCGAGGAAGCCTCCGGTGCCGGCGAAGATGATCAAAATCTGCTTCGAGAAGGGCAAGGGTGAAAACTGGTTCTGCTTCAGAAGTTCGACCAGGCGCTGGCCGCGATTCAATTGGGCTTGCGTGGCTTTATCGAGATCGCTGCCGAACTGCGCGAAGGCCGCCAATTCACGGTATTGCGCCAGTTCGAGTTTCAAGCTGCCGGCCACCTGACGCATGGCTTTGATCTGCGCGCTACCACCAACCCGGCTGACGGACAAGCCAACGTTGACCGCAGGCCGCACGCCCTGATTGAACAGATCGGTTTCCAGATAAATCTGGCCATCGGTAATCGAAAA
>CAVZNE010000002.1:0-3231 GCA_963776445.1 Terriglobales bacterium | reverse complement strand
GAAAAGGCGAAGTCGCGCTTTGGAGAGGGGTACTTGGTATGGCTCCGGCCAACCCCATGGTTGACGGATATTTCAGGGATGAGATCGGTTACTTCGCCAGTTTTGCGGCGTAGGCGGCCGGGGTGAGTTCTGCCAGTGCTTGGATGGAGCGGTCGGCCAGCCCCGGCAGCACGTCGGCCATATATTGACGAATGGGCACTCCCAGTTTGCGGCAGCTCTCGATGATCGATAAGATCGCGGCGATCTTGGGACCAGCTTCCTTGCTGCCGATCTGCAGCAAGTTGCGGCGGCCAATCGAGATAGGCCTCATCGAGTTCTCCGCCCAGTTGGTACTCAGCTCGATCACCGGATGCTTCAGGAAGCACGTCAGCTTTTCCCACCGCTTGAGCGTATAGGCAACGGCCTGGCCGACGACGGATTTCTTCAGGTATGCCCGCGAGGCCATCATCTCCAGCAGCAGTGGCTTCAACTCGTCGAGCAGCGCGGGCGCGCGCTCCTGCCGCAGCGCATGGCGCTCCTCGATCGAGAGGTTCTGTTCGCGGGCCTCTCGATCAATGGCGAACAGTTCGTCCATGAGCACGACGATGCGTTCCACTTTGCTGTCCGCGGCGTGGCCTTTGGTCTGCACCTTGAGGGCATCGATAAAGCGTCTGGCAGGCCTCTGCCCTGACAAAGTGGCGTAACGGACGAGTCAACGACCTCTGCCGAACAACGGCACAGGTGAAATCGCGACGGACCTCTGCTGAGCAACGGCAGAGGTCTATTTTGTCCGACCCCAACCTGTGCAGGGCAGAGGTCTGTAACCAAAAAGCAGAGGTCGTCGAGGGTGCTGAGCGTTTGCCTACCGATTTTTATAAGGACTTAGAGTGCTTTTGTTTGCCATCAGTGCCCATAGTTTCAATGGGTTACGATCAAAAGCACTTCTGTTACGGCAGCGGTCGCCCGGATCACTCCCGGAAAGCACCGTAGCGTCCAACCGTCATGGAGACGGAATTGCGGCTGCGGATCCGGCATCAGCATACCCTGTCCTTATACCCTGCCCTTTACCAGAGGAATGCCGGGATCTTTAGCATCGATGCGTGTGCGTCACATGTGCCGAACAATAGACTGCAGACCCGCCGGAGACGCTGCAAAAATGGCAAAGCGTTTGGTGCCGGTGAGGGGAAAACGGGCACACTGTGGGCACACTTTTGGGCACAGTGATTTGGCCTCTTTTGTAAATTGCTGATTTTATGAATACTTAATCATGGTGCCGGGAGGGGGGGTCGAACCCCCATGAGGTTGCCCTCGGCGGATTTTGAGTCCGCTGCGTCTGCCAGTTCCACCATCCCGGCTTGGGTTGGTTCCTTGCTCTAAAAGTATCGCACAGCCTTTGTATGCCGCGCCACTGCCCGGTACCCGTCTTGCCGCCCAACCTCAACGCAGAGTTCGGGTTGGCTCCGCGGCTGCACCTCAAATGGAGCAATTCCGGCCCTGGCACGGCTCGATGCGCTTGTCGTTATCCTGCCCCAAATACGAGTCCCGTGCGACAATGGAGGCAATCGTGATGACTACCGCCGCTTCTGCAGTTGTTCCCGAGCCGGTTGAAATAACCCCGGCTTTGCTGGCCCGCCACGGCATTACCGCGGATGAGTATAGCCGCATTCTGGCTGCCTTGGGCCGCGTCCCGTCGCTTACCGAACTGGGCATTTACAGCGTCATGTGGAGCGAACACTGCTCCTACAAGTCCAGCAAGGTGCATCTCAAGCGCCTGCCTACCGAGAGCGACCGCGTCGTCCAGGGGCCGGGCGAGAACGCCGGCATCATCGACGTGGGCGACGGATGGGCTTGCGCCTTCAAGATCGAGAGCCACAACCACCCCAGCTACATCGAGCCCTTTCAGGGAGCGGCCACGGGTGTGGGCGGCATCTTGCGCGACATTTTCACCATGGGCGCGCGTCCGCTGGCGGTCATGGATTCGCTGCGCTTTGGCCCCATCGATGCCCCGCAAGGGGCTGACGCCGCCGAGCAGGCGCAGGTACACAAGAACCATTCCGTGGTTGAGGGCGTGGTCAGCGGCATTGCCGCCTACGGCAACTGCTTTGGCGTGCCCAACCTGGGCGGCGAGACCAAGTTCGAGTCCTCCTACAGCGGCAACCCGCTGGTGAACGCCTTTGCCCTGGGCATGGTCCGCAAGGACGAGATCTTTTATGGCAAGGCCACCGGCGTGGGCAATCCGGTGATCTATGTCGGCGCCAAGACCGGGCGCGACGGCATCCACGGCGCAACCATGGCCAGCGAGGAGTTCAGCGAGGGCACCGAGGCCAAGCGGCCCAATGTCCAGGTGGGCGATCCCTTCATGGAAAAGCTGCTGATGGAGGCCTGCATTGAAGCCATGAAGACCGGCGCCATCGTCGGCATCAACGACATGGGCGCTGCCGGCCTCACCTGTTCCACCTGCGAAATGGGCGGCCGTGGCGGCGTCGGTCTCGACGTCGATCTCGACCTGGTTCCGCAGCGCGAAACCGGTATGAGCTCCTACGAGATCATGCTTTCCGAGAGCCAGGAGCGCATGCTGCTGGTGGCGGAAAAGGGCAGGGAAGACGAAGTCCTCAACGTCTTCAAAAAGTGGGGCCTGGACGGCGTCATCGTCGGTACGGTTCATGCGGAAGAGCGCATGCGCATCCGCCATCATGGGGTGCTGGTGGCCGATATTCCCAACCGCTCGCTCACCGACGAAGCTCCGCTCTACAACCGTCCCATCGGCACCTGGAATCCTCCCGTCGCTCTTGAACCCACTGACGAGATTTTGGCCCAACTGGCGGAGGATCGCGATTTCAACGCGGACCTGAAGCAACTGCTGGCGAGCGCGAATGTCTGCTCCAAGCGCTGGGTTTACGAGCAATACGACACCATGGTCCAGACCAACACCGTGCAGGGTCCCGGCGGCGAAGGCTGCGTCATGCGCATCAAGGGCACCGGCACCGCCGGCCACGAACGCGGCCTGGCCATGGCTCTGGACGGCAACGGCCGCTGGGCCTATCTCAATCCCCGGCTGGGCGCCATGCACGCCGTGGCCGAGTCCGTCCGCAAGGTGGCCATGACCGGCGCGGAACCCGTGGCCGCCACCAACTGCCTCAACTTCGGCAATCCGGAAAAGCCGGAGATCATGGCCCAGCTCTCCGCGGCCATCGACGGCATCGCCGAGGCCTGTACGGCCCTTTCCACGCCCATCACCGGCGGTAATGTTTC
>CAVZNE010000001.1:0-4669 GCA_963776445.1 Terriglobales bacterium | reverse complement strand
GTTGGCCAAGTAACTCCAACACTAACTCAGAAAAAGGCGAAGCCCCGCAGGCTTCGCCTTTTTTGTTTGTGCGCCCTGGCGGGTGGCCCACCCTTGACCCCGCCAATCGTGTGAGGGTGCCCCATCCTTCGCCTTTTTCTAGCGGAGGGTGGGATGCCGCAATCCTTGACTGGATGAATCGGGAGTAGAATTTTTCCGTCATGGCGAAGGGGCTTGTCCATTATCAGCAATGCGGCTGTTTTCACTTTGTCACGTTCAGTTGTTATCGTCGACAGCCGCTGTTGGGCACAGCAACGGCATAACTGCTTTGTGGTTGCTGGCTATGTTTTGATGTCGGAGCACGTTCATCTGCTTGTTGGCGAGCCGCGCCGGTCGTCGCTGTCGGTTACACTGCAAGTATTGAAACAGCAGACATCGCGCAAGCTGAAGCAACGTGGAGAGGTTCAGTTCTGGCAGCGCCGTTACTACGATTTCAACGTCTGGAGCGAGGAGAAGCGCGTCGAGAAACTGCGCTCTATGCACCGCAACCCGGTCAGACGCGGTCTGGTTGAGAAACCAGAAGAATGGCTGTGGTCCGGCTTCCGACACTACGCCACCGGACAGCTTGGAGTGGTCGAGATCGAGTCGCAATGGACAGCGTTCCGACGGGGGAATCAACTTCCAGAACACTTCCGTTACACGGTAAAGGACGGTTGAGGTTCGTGCTCTCCCACCCTTTCCGCGATAAGACTGCGGAAAGGATGGGGCACCCGGCGGAATACGGGGACCAGTGGTAGAACGCCCAGCTTAATTGGAAGGAATTCGGCTTTGAGCAGAACAGTAGTTCTTATTGGCGTGGCCTGGATGCTCCTCTGCGGACATGCAGCGCTTGCACAGGTCAGTGCAACGCGAGACAAGACATCGTATGCAAACATGGAGTTATCGCAACCACAAGCGTGGAGGTTCGACACGGTTTCCATTCGACCGAGAAAGGACCTGCCTAGCAGTTGGTTTTACGGAATCTCTCAGAATGAATATCGTGCAATCGGTGTTCCCTTGTACAGAACAATTATGAAAGCCTATTTGCCTGATGTGTTTGGTTCCGCTGATCGGCTTTTGGGCGCGCCTAGCTGGGTAATGAAAGATAACTTTGATTTCGTTGGGAAAGTGGCTCCGGAAGATATGACGGAGTGGCAGAGTCAGATCCGACATCGAGCCCCCATGGTGCCGAACAAGATATTGCAGACCATGTTGCAAGCCTCTTTGGCAGAACGATGCAAGCTGGCCGTGCATTTTGTCCCAGGGAGCACTACCGGCTATGCGCTTGTCACTGGCAAGCATGGGCCGAACCGAAATAGCCTGAAGGATGCGACGCTTGGCGAGACGATACCGTCGGAAGCCCAGTGGATTCCAGAGGGCGGCAAGATGGTTCCTATCATGCCGGACTCAGAACCAGTTCTAAAGTTCTTTCAGACATCAATGACATCGTTCGCGGCGGAGATGTCAGGATTGATAGGGGATGTTCCGGTTGAAGACGGGACCGGTCTGACGGGCAAGTTTGACTTTGTTGTGCACCGGTGGCTAGCAGATGATGGGGCCTACACGTGGGATGTTGAATCGCTTGGTTTGAAGCTGGTACCGATCAAGATATCCATCGACAAACTTGTGATAGACAACATCGAGCGTCCTTCCCCAAATTAGCTACAATATAGCTTGTAACAATCAGAACCTTGGCTGAGATACGAGGCGAGTTCGCCTAAGAGGCGCAGTGGGGTGATTGGAGCAGTGGCGTGATAGCACGAGAGTGGATCCAATAAGCGCTTCCGTATTGCCTGCGCCGGGTGCCCCACCCTTTCCGCGATAAGACTGCGGAAAGGGTGGGGCACCTGGCTTTGCGGGCGACGCGGAAGATGTCTCTATAAGCTCCTGCTTCCCCCACGCCCAAGGGCCTCCCGCGTGGGGAGGCCCTTGGGTTTGAAGCGGTGAAATTGTTTACCGCGGAAGCAGCGACTTGATGGAGTCGGGTAGGCGGTCTTCGAGGTTTTTGGCGCGCTCGGCGGCCATGTCTCCCAGATACGTCGGTACGGGCGTGGTGGTCAGCACCAGCGCTAGCGCTATCACCGAGAAGCAAAGCCCGGCAATGCCGGCGGAAACGAACATCTGATATGTATCGAAGATGTCGAGGCCAAAGACGTTGAAGGCAACATGCTCCATCGGCTTGATGTGGTGCAGAACCGACAGCGCGAAGAGGAAGAAGAAAACTGCCAGTGAAGTAAGAACAACCAGCGTCACGTCCAGGCTGCGGTGGAACTTTTGCCGGGCGCGGCAATAGGGGCATTCGGCAAAATGTTGCACGTAGTCTTTACGCATCTCCGGATAAATCCCCGAGATGTCATATCGCCAGCCTGCCAGGATGGCGCCTACGACTCGATCAGTGCATTGGGTTTTACTCATAAACGAAAAGACTCACTTTGCAAAGGATGTGTTCAACCGCTATGGTGTTGCGCGGTGCACGTGGCAGTTGGGGTTCAAGACGAATCGACGCTTCACTGTGGGTGCTGGAACCAGTTCCGCTTCAATCTGCTCTGACTCGCCATGGCCTAAGATCCTGGCGTTTCCCTTGCCAACCTAACCCCTTGTCAACCTAACCAGGTACAGAGTGATACCCGTCTCCACCCATTGTAACCGATTCAATCTAAAAATATAGTGCAGAAAGAGCTTCATGCTGCGCGGCCAGCAGCAGGCGGTTAGCCAGCAGGCTGGCCCGGGTCTGGAGCGCGCGCTCGGCCGCGACCCGCGCCAGCTCGGGAAGATTATTGCTTTCAGACAGATGCGCCAGGATGACGTAAGCCGCCTGGCCGTCGTATTCGGTCTCAAGGAACTCCGCCGCCGCCTCGTTGGAGAGATGACCGACGCGCGAAAGCACCCGCTGCTTGACCGACCAGGGATAAGGACCGTCGCGCAGCATCTCCAAATCGTGGTTGGACTCGAGCAGCAGCAGGTCAGCGCCGGCCAACTGGGCTTTGACGTTGGGCGGAATGTAGCCGAGGTCGGTGGCAAAGGCCATACGCACGCCCTCGGCCTTGAAGACAAAACCGACCGGGTCGGCGGCGTCATGGGGAATGGTGAAGGGGCTGACGGCGATGTCGCCGATCTGAAAGGGCTGACCGGCCTGAAAAAACTCGACGGCCGGAAGCCAGGCGGGGTCTTTCTTTTCTTTGGCAGGGGCTGAATCGGACGGAACAGGATCGGCGGCTTCCGCAGCGGCAGCCTCGGCGGCGACAAGCTCCGCCATGGCCGGCGAAATGGGTTCGGGATCGGTCACGAGATCGGTCTCATCCGGCTCGCCTTCTTCCGCGGCTGCATCCTGTTCGGCCTGGCGCTCGGCGGCCTGCTTGCGGCACTGCTCCAGCCACTGGGCATAGGTCATCTGCCTGCGCGGCGTGAGCCAGCGCGTCCAGGCGCGATGAGTGGCCTCAGTGAAGTACACCGGAATGCCCAGCTTGCGGGCGGTGACGGCCACGCCGTTGACGTGGTCGGAATGCTCGTGGGTGATGACGATGGCGTCCAGGGTCTCCGGCTCTTCGCCGGCCAGACGCATGCGCCGGAACAGCTCGCGGCAGCTCAGCCCGCAATCGACGAGGATGCGCGTACGGCCCCCGGTGACAACGGTACTGTTGCCCTTGGACCCTGAAGCCAGCACTGTGAAACGCACCATGCTTTGAGGATACAGCCAATGGCGGTGCGGGGTTTGCACAGCCGCGGAAGTCTGCTATGTGTCCAGCAGGTTGGCCGGGATTTCAATGGAGACCAGCGTACCCCGGCCGGGGCTGCTGACCACATCGAACCGCGCTTCTGCGCCGTAGAGCACTTCAAGCCGCTCGCGCACGTTCTTCATGCCGATGCCCGCGCCGGTGCGGCGCAGCGAAGTGGCGGGCCGGGGGCTGACGCCTACGCCGTCGTCGGCCACCTCGATCAGCACGCGATCCCCTTGAAGACTGCTGCGCAAGGTGACCGTGCCGCCATGGATGCGCGGCTCCAGCCCGTGCTTGATGCTGTTCTCAATCAGCGGCTGCAGCAGGATGCTGGGCACCAGAACGGCCAGGGTGCGCGGATCGATCTCCTTTTCCACCCTCAGCTTGTCGGCGCCGAAGCGCACCACCTCGATGTCCAGATAATCGTCGGTAAAGCTCAGTTCCTCGCTCAGCGGAACGTAGGTGTCGTGGTCCTTGAGCAGCGCGCGCAGGATGTTGGCCAGCTTGACGGTCATCTCCCGCGCCAGCTCGGGCTTCATGCGCACCAGCGAGGCGATGGAGTTGAGCGTGTTGAAGAGGAAGTGGGGGTTGATCTGGCGCTGCAGGGCGTCGAGCCGGGCCTCGAGCAGCAGCCGCTTCTGCTCTTCGAGCTTGATCTCGATGCGCAGCGCATTCCATACCTTGAGCGCGATGCCCACCACGATGGGCGCGCACAGCCACACCAGCACCTGAAGCCACAGATCGCCGGTATCGAGCGCAAACAGCCGGCGCGGCCGGTGCGATGGGGAAGATTGCGCGCCACCCATTCGCGGCACATCTCCATGGCCGCAATGAGAAACAGCATCAGGATCTGGCGGTCGATGCGCGGCTTGCGCAGGTTGCGGCGCACCCAGCGGTAAAGGCTCAGGTCGATGAAGCGGCGTAAACGACCAGAT